>JAAZNB010000421.1 GCA_012798515.1 Chloroflexota bacterium | reverse complement strand
TTACAGAAAGGAGGAAATATGGCGGTATCACCTGACCAGGTTTTGGATTGCAGCGGCATGGCTTGCCCGATGCCCATCCTCAAGACTAAAAAGGCCATCGATGGCTTGCAGGTTGGGCAGGTCTTGAAAATGATTGCTACCGACCCCGGTTCTACCAGTGATATGGAAGCCTGGACGCAAAAGACAGGCCACGAATTGGTGGACAGTGAGCAATCCGGCGGGAAATTTGTTTTTTATATCAAGAAAACGAAATAAGGGGAGGCTGACCATGGCTGAAAAACTGGTAATCATGGTGACCCATGGTTCGGATGCAGCTGAGCGAGCGACGATCCCATTCGTCATGGCGACTGCGGCCCAGGCCTCGGACGTCGAGGTGCTGATGGGTTTTCAGGCCGATGGAGTGGAACTGGTGAAGAAGGGGGTGGCTGATGATATTTGCGCTCCAGGGTTCCCGCCGCTCAAAACGCTGTTAGACGCCTACATCGAAGCCGGCGGCGTTATGTACGCCTGCGGCCCATGTGTAAAGTCACGCAACATCGATCCGGCGACGGACTTCGTCGCAGGGGCAAAGGTGGTCAACGCGGCCACTTTTGTAAAAGAATGCACTGAAGCCACCAACGTCCTGACATACTAATCCAATTTTATAGGCAAAGGAGCTCGTCATGAGCGAAACCACGGCCAAGCGTTTGGCAATTATTGCTACGCATGGGGCCTTAGATGCTGCCTATCCACCGCTGATCCTGGCAACCGGAGCCATCGCCATGGATATGGAGGCAGCGATCTTCTTCACGTTTTACGGCCTCGAGATCCTGAAAAAGGGTAATGCGGACCGGTTGAAGGTTGCTCCCATTGCCAACCCGGCCATGCCGCTCCCGGTGCCCAACATCATCGGGGTGCTGCCGGGGATGACGGCCATGGCCACCGGGATGATGAACGACTGGATGAAGAAAGCCAACGTTGCCAAGTTGAGTGAGCTGCTCGAAATGGCCGTCGATGGCGGGGTACGCCTGATCGCCTGCCAGATGAGCATGGATGTGATGGGCATCAAGAAAGAGGACCTGATCGAGGGGGTCGAAATCGGCGGCGCGGCGACTTTTTTGAATTATGCCAGTGAAAACGCAATTGCGCTTTCGTTTTAACCACAACGAAGTGACCTTTCTACAAGGAGGAATAGATGGCGGATGACCAAGTAATGATCATTATGACCAGCGGGCCGGACACGCCCCGGCGTTGCGCCACACCGTTCTTTTTTGCCAGCCTGGCCGCGGCCATGGAATACGAAGTCACCATGTTTTTCACCATCGATGGGACGCTGTTGTTGAAGAAAGGCCTGGCGGAGATGATCTACCCCAAGGCGGGGGGGAAGCCGGTCAGTGAATTCATTCAAGATGCGCTCGACGCAGGGGTGAGCTTCCTGGCCTGCTCGGCGTCGACCGAGCTGCACGATTTGCAGCCGGAAGACCTGATCGACGGCGTCAAAATGGTCGGCGGGGCCTCTATGTGGCAGATCGCCGAGGACTGCAAAACAGTCCTGACCTTCTAGGCGCGGCCGGCGGCCGAGAACCGGCCGCCAATCAACACTTGCGTAGCGTTCTCAGGGAGGAAGGTATGTCGAATGTAAGGGGTTGTAATTTGCCGGACGACGTGTACTACCTGGTGGAGAAACACGTCTGGGCCAAACCGATCGAAGGGGGCCTGGTACGGGTTGGCATCACCGCGGTGGCGGCCAAGATGTCCGGCGGAAAGTTCGCCGCCATCACCGTCAAGGCCAAGAACATCGGCCAGGAGATCAAGCAAGGGAAGAGTGTGGCCACGGTGGAAAGCAGTAAATTCGTGGGGCCCGTGCCGGCGCCGGTGACCGGGGTCCTGCTGCGGGCCAACGATAAACTGGCCACGGACCCCAACCTGGCCGTCGCCGACCCGTACGGCGAGGGCTGGGTGGCAGAGATCCAGCCGACCAACTGGGACCTGGAAAAAGATATCCTGCTCACCGGGGAAGCGGGGATCGCGGCCTACCAGGCCAAGCTGGAAGCCGAGAACCTGTCTTGCGCCTGAGCGCCAGCTCAGGAAAATAGGGCTGACCGGCCCTCCACGGGCCGGGACTCCCTTGCACTCGTTTCTATCTTATGGAGGGACCGATGGCAGATGAATCGATTTATAGCGAAATGAAAAAGAATGGCCTCTCCCGGCGTGGTTTTCTGCAATTCTGCGGTTTGGTGGCAGGGGCCATTGGTCTCAGCAATTTACCTCCTCTCCAGTCCAGCGGTCTACCTGCCCATCTGGCCCGGAAAGACGCCACCCAATCGATGGTGGCGCGGGCATTGCAAACCAAACCCCGCCTGCCGGTGATCTGGTTGGAGTTACAGGACTGCGCCGGGTGCAGCGAGGCGCTCACCCGCAGCCAGTCTCCCACGCTGGTCGACCTGGTGTTGAACAAAATTACCGTGGAGTATCACGAGACGCTCTCGGCAGCTGCCGGGTTCCAGGCCGAAGAAGCCAAGCAGGCGGCCATGCAGAAATATGCCGGGCAATACGTGCTGGTGGTGGAGGGCAGCATTTCGCCCAAAGACGACGGCGTCTATTGTACGGTGGGCGGGCGCAGCTCGCTGGACCTGCTGCAAGAAGCCGCGGCCGGGGCGGCGGCGGTCATTGCTACCGGAAACTGCGCCGCCTTTGGCGGCCTGCCGCGGGCGAACCCCAATCCCACCGGGGCGGTGAGTGTGGCGGAACTGGTGAAAGACAAGCCGGTGGTCAACATCCCCGGCTGCCCGGCCATCCCCGAAGTCTTCACCGGAATATTGGCCCAATTCCTGGTGTTCGGCAGCCTGCCGGAGCTGGACAACCTGCATCGCCCCAAGACCTTCTACGGTACGACGGTCCACGACCGCTGCCTGCGCCGCCCGTTTTACGAAGCCGGGAAGTTCGCCAATTCCTTCGACGATGAGGGTGCCCGGCAGGGCTGGTGCCTGTACAAATTGGGCTGCAAAGGGCCTACGACCTACAATTCCTGCGCCACGTTGAAATGGGCCGGCGGGCTGTCTTTCCCCATCCAATCCGGGCATCCCTGCCTGGGCTGCTCCGAGCCGGGCTTCTGGGATGGCGGCGGGTTCTACCAGGGGCAATCAGCTCCGCTGGCCCGGCCGGCGCTGACCACGGTTGGTGCGGCAGCCGCAGCCGGCGCGGTGCTGGCGGCGGGGATGGGTGCAGCCAACCAGGCCCAGAAGAAATCGGCCGGCCGCTCCGAGAAAAAAGAGCAAGGATAGGAGGTTGCCATGAATTGGACAGACGTACTTGACTTTGCCCGGGGGCCCTTCTTCCAGGTTGCGCTGCTGGTCTTCGTGGCAGGGATGGTCTATCGCCTGGTGCGCGTGTTGATGTTGGGTTGGAAAGCCGACCGGGTGCCGGCGCGGGGAAGCCGCGTTGGGGGTGCGGCCAGGTCGTTCCTCAAGGGGATCTTGATCTGGCCCTTCGTTCCCTGGGTGAAAAACACGTTCAGCCGCAACCCGGTGATCTACCTGGCCGGGGGGCTTTTTCACCTGGGGCTGTTTGTCGTGTTGATCCTGGGGAGCGCCCACATGCTGGTATGGAAGAGCCTGTTGGGGTTCGGCTGGCCGACCCTGCCGCTGCCGATCGTCGATTGGATGGCGGCGGCCACCATCGTGGCCATCCTGGCGCTGTTCATCAACCGGCTGGTCAACCCGGTGCTCAAGCTGATCTCCGGCCCGGCCGAATGGTTCAACCTGGTGTTCGTTTTTCTCCCCATGGTCACTGGCTATGCCATGACGCACCACCTGTGGTTCCGCTATGAGGTGCTATACAGTCTGCACATGCTGTGCGTGGACGTGTTGTTGATCTGGATCCCACTCAGCCGCATCTCGCACTTCATGTTCTATTTCTTCTCCAAAGCGATCCACGGGGCAGATTTCGGCAAGCGCGCAGTGTCACCCTAAGGAGGCGTGAGATGCAAACCCAAACTGCGACCCAGCATATGCTGGATACGTTTATCAAAGAAACGGGTGGCTCCGTCGCGGCGCAGCTGGAAGCCTGCACACGCTGTGGCATGTGCGCAGAGGCCTGCCATTTCTATCAGGCCACCGGTAACCCGGAGTACGCCCCGGTCTGGAAGGTGGAGTTGTTGAAGCGCGCCTACGAACAACGCTTCACCCTGGTGGGCAAGGCCAAGCTGGCCCTGGGGGTAGACCACCCGATCACCGACGAAGAAGTGCTCCATTTCAGTAAGATCGTCTACGAAGCCTGCACCATGTGCAACAAGTGCTCTATGGTGTGCCCCATGGGCATTCAGCTGGGGCCCTTGATCCACGAGGTGCGTACGGGGTTCTCCGAGGCCGGGGTCGTCCCGGCGGATTTGATGGCCGCGGTGCACAAACAGGTCGAAGAGGGCAGCCCGCTGGGGGTCACGGATGATATCTTCGAAAGCCGTCTGGAATGGGTGGCGGACGAGTGGGAAGTGGATCTGCCGGTGGACGTCCAGGGGGCCGATACCCTGGTGGTGTTCAGCTCGATCGAGGTGATGAAGTTTCCCGAAAACCTGGCCGCTATCGCCAAGATCTTGAACGCGGCC
>JAAZNB010000041.1 GCA_012798515.1 Chloroflexota bacterium | reverse complement strand
TGTAAAGGAATTCCCTTTCCCGGCTGAGCCACCCGGGGCGAAACAGCCGAAAAAGCAAAGCCGTAAAGCTCAAGGTTCATAAACGGGGTTGGGCTCTACCAGGGCGGCGAACACCGGTCGTTTGCGCGCGTCGTTGCGCAGCGCCAGCCAGCTGACCGGGTTGGCGGGGAGTTCATCGATTTCGGTGACCCCGATCCACAGGATGGGATGCTCGGCGACGCGGCCCTCCCAGGGCCATAGTTGGATGGCGATGTGGCCATCCTGGGAGGCGATGTGCACCTCTGCCGGCCGGCAGAAGGTTTCCGCGAAGTCATAGCGATCGTCTCCGGCGTCGATGGCCCGGATGGCCGCCCGGTTGGCTTCCTCCCGGTAATCGGTGAGCGTGATGCGGCTCTCGGATGAACCGAGGTAATAACGGGTGCACTGTAGCGCCGGTCGTTCGACCGGCTGTAAGGCGCTTTTACCTTCCAGGTATACCTGGGCAAATCCTTGATAGATGTTATTAGGTTCCATTTTCGACCTTCTACAACCCAGAATTGTGTGTTACCCCACATTTCACTGTAACCAGAAATTTTGTTCTATTATATATATCCTGGTCCCCGTTTGTCAAGCCGTTGCCGGACTGAAAATCTAGGGTGATTTTGAGGGCTACTTATGAAACCGGATGCCCGTCATCCGTTGCGTTACCTGACGTAGTAATACAGTTCCCCGGGCTGCAAGGCGTGGATCTTCTGGCGCGGGTTCAGCTTCTGGGCGGCGTCGGCCAGGGCGCCGGCCGGGAGGGTATTCCAGGCGAACAGGTCGTTGTGGCCGGGGAGGAGCACGTCCCACTCCAGCGTCTGGGCCATCCATACGGCTTCGCTGGGCAGCAGGTTGCCGACCACATCGTAGGCTTCGCGCACCGCGTCACGCCCGTTGCAGGCCACCAGAGCCAGGTCGGCGCGCGGCAGGCCTTTCAGGCGCTCGATGTAGCCGGGGTAGAGGATGGTGTCGCCGCTGTGGAAGAAGGTCACCCCGTTCCACTCGATCAGGAAGCTCAGGTAGCGGTAGCCCATCTGCGGGTCGTGCTCTACCTCGTAATGGGCGGCCGGGATGGCGTGCACCCGGATCCCGTCCAGTTCGACGGGCTCTTCCACCGTGATGGGGATACGTCGCCCGGGAGCGATGCCGGCCTCGTCCAGGGCGGCCTGGGCCCACCCGCTGGTCACAAAGCGGGCCCCGGGAGAAGCCTGAGCCAGGGGACCCAGGGTGAGCGGGTCGGTGTGGTCGAGGTGCTCGTGGGTGCACAGCACGTAGGCGGCGTTACAGATCTGCCCGGGTTCCAGCGGCGCCGGAAATGCACGTTGGAAACGGTCGGCTGTTTCGGGGATCTTGATGGCCACCACGTCGCTGAGCACCGGATCGATGTAGACCACACGCTGGTCGTCCCCTTGAAGGGCCACACCCATCTGTCCCAGGCCCCAAACGGCCAGGCAGCCGGGGGCAACGTGGAGACTGTCCATCTGCTGGAGGATTTCTTGCCCACTTTTTTGCGTCATGGTACTCTCCTCTTGGCGGGGTCCGTCCGCCGGGCCGTGCGGATGGTGGTTTTCAAAATGGTATCCTGTGCGGGTCGCCTTTGAACGCCCGGCCCCCGGTCATCCATCCCGGGGCATGGGCGGGGCCGAAAAATAAGATGACTTTTCCAGGCGCAGGGCGATCTCCTGGGCGGCCAGCCAGGCGGTGGTCCAGGCGTTTTGAAAATTGAACCCGCCGGTCACGCCGTCGATGTCCAGGACCTCGCCGGCCAGGAACAGCCCCGGGCATACCCGGCTGTGCATGGTGCGCAGGTCGACTTCGCGCAGGGGAACGCCGCCGCAGGTGACGAACTCTTCCTTGAATGCGCTTTTACCTTGCAAGGTGAAGCTGGCGCAAGAGAGCTGCTCGCCCAGGGTGCGCAGCTGGCCGCGGGTAGCCTCGGCCCAGGTCAGGTCTGCGCCCATCCCGGAAGCCTGCACCAGGCGGCGCCACAGCCGCGCCGGGAGCGCCGGAAACGGGGCGTGGGTGGCGACCTGCTGGCGTGGGGTGTGCTGTTTGGCCGCCGTCAGGGCGGCGGAGATCTCTTCGGGGCGCTCGCCGGGCAGCCAGTTGATTGTGAGCTGGGCCCGGTAATTTTGCTCGTGCAGGTAACGCGCCGCCCAGGCAGACAGGCGGATGACCGCCGGTCCGCTCACCCCCCAGTGGGTGACCAGCAGCGGGCCGCGTTGAGACAGCCTGGCCGCCGGCAGGCTGATCTCGACCGGGTCCACGCTCAGCCCGGACAGCCCTTCCAGGCGCGGGTCCTGGACGTGGAAAGTAAACAGGGAAGGCACCGGGGGCGCCAGGCTGTGCCCGGCGGACACGGCCAGCTGCATACTGCCCGGGTCGCCCCCGCTGGCCAGCAGTACGAAGCGGGCAAACAGACGGCCGCCCTGGCGCAGCCCGAGCTCGAAGCCCTTTTCGGCCGGCTGCAGGGTTTCCACGGCACATTGGGTGCGGATGGCGATGTTATTCCGGCCGGCTGCCCCCAGGAAACAATCGATAATGGTTTGAGAAGTGTTGCTGGCCGGGAAGATGCGCCCGTCCGCTTCGGCCACCAGCATTACCCCATGTTTTTCGAACCAGCGCAGGGTATCGGCAGGTTGGAAGCGGCTGAACGGGCCGCGCAGCTCTTGGCTGCCGCGCGGGTAGTACTGCGTCAGGGTGGCCGTGTCGAAACAGGCGTGGGTCACGTTGCAGCGCCCGCCGCCGGAGATGCGCACCTTGGCCAGCGGTTGGCGTCCTTTTTCCAGGATCAGGATGCGCGCGCCGTCGTAGTTTTCGGCGCAGTTGATGGCGGCAAAGAAACCGGCGGCGCCGCCGCCGATGACCACCAGATCGTAGCTTTCATCGATGGGAGACATGCTGTAATTGTACCGGATGGAGCGCGGCTCAGGTCGAATTGGTGGTGTTTAACCGAAGCGGCCGGCCACGTAATCCTGGGTACGGGGGTCCTGTGGGTTGAGGAATAACTTCGAGCCTTCGCCGTATTCGATCAGCTCACCCTGCAAAAAGAATGCGGCGTAATCTGACATGCGGGCGGCCTGTTGGGTGTTATGCGGCACCAGCACGACGGTAAAGTTCTCGATGAGCTCTCCCAGCAGGCTCTCGATCTTGGCAGTCGACACCGGGTCGAGGGCTGAGGTAGGCTCGTCCAGCAAGATTACTTCGGGCTCCAGGGCCAGCACCCGGGCGATGCACAGACGCTGCTGCTGGCCACCGGAGAGGGCTATGGCCGGGTCGTTGAGACGGTCGTAGACTTCATCCCACAGGGCCACCTGCCGGAGCACTTTTTCGACCACCTGGTCCAGGTGCGCTTTGCGCCGTTCGCCGGCCACGCTCAGCCCGTAGGTGATGTTCTCGTAGATGGTCAGGGGCAGGGGGATGGGGCGGGAAAAGACCATGCAAACTTTGCGGCGCAGCTCGATGACGTTTACCGAAGCGTCAAGGATGTTGGCGCCGTTGAACAGCACTTTCCCGCTGATCTCGTCCACGTCGGCCAGGTCGTTAAGGCGGTTGAGCACGCGCAGCAGGGTCGATTTGCCCCCGCCGGCCGGGCCAAAGAGCACATTGACGGCGTTGGCCTGGATGACCAGGTTGATGTCTTTGAGGCTTTCGGCGCCATCCGAGTAGCGCACGTTGAGGTGTTCGATGACGATTTTTTCCATGGGAGCCTACCACTGGCGCCGGGCGCGGGCCCGGGAACGGATCACGGTGGCGATCAGGTTCATCCCCAGGACGAAGGCCAGCAGCACCAGTACGGTGCCGTATTGGATCTGCACTGGCATGCCCGGCACCTGGGTGGAGATCACGTAGAGGTGATAGGGCAGCGCCATGGTGGCGTCGAAGGGGGAGTGGGGCAGCTGGGGGAGGAAGAACGAGGCCCCGGTGAACAAGATGGGAGCGGTCTCGCCGGCGGCGCGCTCCAGGCCCAGGATGATGCCGGTCACGATCCCCGAGATGCTCTGCGGCAGGACGATGCGCCACACAGTCTGCCAGCGGCTGGCGCCGAGGGAGATGCTGACCACGCGAAAAGAATTGGGCACGGCGCGCAGCGCCTCTTCGGTGGTGCTGATGATCACCGGCAGGGTCATGATCGACAGGGTCAGCGATGCGGCCAGGATGCTGGTGCCGAAACGCAGGAAGACGACGAACAGGCCCAGGCCAAACAACCCGTATACCACCGAAGGAATGCCGGCCAGGTTGATCATGGCGATACGGATCAGGCGCGTCCAGCGGTTGTCCGGGGCGTATTCGGCCAGGTAAATAGCCGCGGCGATGCCGGGCGGCACGGAGAACAGCGCCGTACCCAGGGTGAGATAGATCGTGCCCAGGATGGCCGGCATGATCCCGCCGGCGCGCATCCCCTCCCGCGGCATTGCGGTCAGGAAGGACCAGTTGATAGCCGGCAGGCCCTGGATGAGGAAATAAACGATCAGCACGATGATGGGGATCACCGTAACCAGGCTGACCAGGGCCAACAGCCCGAAACCGAGCCGTTGCTGTATTGCCGGGGTGTAACGGGAGCGTCTCTCAGCCATAATCAGGAAAGCAAGCGTTCAGAGCGCTTGATGCGCTGGTTGCTGATCATAAAAGCCACCACGTTGATGACCAGCGAGATGACAAACAGTAAGATGCCGATGAAGAACAGCACCTGATAATGTGGGCTGCCGGAAGCGACCTCGCCCATCTCTGAGGCAATGGTGGCCGTCATGGTGCGCACAGGCGAAAAGAAGATGTCCAGCCCCTTGGGCAGCACCGGGGCGTTCCCGGTCACCATCATGACGGCCATGGTCTCCCCGATTACACGCCCGACGCCCAGCATAACGGCGGTGAGCACGCCCGAGCGGGCAGCCGGCAGGGTGATGCCCCAGATGGTTTGCCATTCGGTGGCGCCCAGGGCCAGCGAGGCCTGGCGGTAAGAATGCGGCACGGTGTTGAGCGCGTCTTCGGCCACCGAGACGATGGTCGGGATGGCTGCCCATCCCAGCAGCAGGGCTCCGGTAAAGGCGGTCAGCCCGGTGGGCAGGTTGAGGGCCTGGCGCAGGAAGGGGGAGAGCACCAGAATGCCGATGAACCCCAGCACTACGGAGGGAAAACCGGCCAGGATTTCCACCAGCGGCTTGAGCAGCTCTTTTATCAAGGGCGGGGCGACCTCCGAGATGTACACGGCCGTCCCGATACCCAGGGGAATGGCCAGCAGAGCGGCGCCCAGGGTGACGACCAGCGAGCCGAACAGCAGCGGCCACAGGCCAAAGTAGGATTCGATGGGGTACCAGCGCGTCCCCAGCAGACTGCTCAAGGGGACGTTGCCCAGGGCAGGCAGCCCTTCTTTCAACAAGAACAGGCAGATCAAGGCGACGTATAAAATACTGAGATAGCCGGCCGCCTGGATCGTGCGGGTAATGATTTTTTCTTTGAGGAATTCCTGGCGTACGTGATTGCGAGATGGTTTCATGGGGATACTTGATAAGGCACAAAGCCGAGCTGGCTGACCAGCTCCTGTGCGGCGGATGAAAAGATCCAGTCCAGGTAGTCCTTGATTTCTCCTGTAGGTTCTCCCAGGGTGTACATGTAAAGGTCGCGCGAGATGGCGTAGCTGCTGTCGTTGACCGTGGCCGCGGAGGGCAAAACGTAATCACTGCCGGCCTGGCGGGCGATGCCTACTACTTTGACGTCGGGGGTGATGTAACCCAGGCCATCGTAACCGATGGCATTAGGATTGTCGCGTACTTCGGAGATGATCCCTTCCGAAGAGGGCAGCAGCAGCGTGTCGGCGGAAAAGATGCTCTTGTCCTGGCTGCTGCCCAGGCGGATGACGGCTTCCAGGAAATAAACGTGGGTGCCGGAGTTCGTCTCGCGCGACAGGCGCACGATAGGCCGGTCTTCTCCGCCCAGTTCTTGCCAGTTGTTGTATTCACCTGTGTAGATCTTGGAGATTTGTTCGAGGGTTAGCTGCTCTACCGGGTTGCTGGGGTGGACGATCACGGCAATGGCGTCCCGGGCGACGACGAATTCGACCGGCTGGCGGCCTTGCGCTTCAGCCAGGGCCTCCTCTTCACTGGAGATGGAGCGAGAAGCATTGGCGATGTCCACCGTGCCGTTGACCAGGGCGGCCAGGCCGGTACCGCTGCCGCCGCCGGTGACCGAGATGCGCACCTCGGGGTGCACGTCCTGGTAGGCTTCGGCCCAGGCCAGGGCCAGATTGACCATGGTATCGGAACCTTTATTTTCGATATACAAAGCGGGAGAAGAACCACCTGGACTGTTGGCGTTGTCCGTGGCGCCTGAACACGCCACCAGGGGGATACTAATGCAAATGCAAAGGAACAACCATAACGGGATTCTATTCATCCGGGCAATATTATAAACGATTAACAGGTGATTAATGACCTGCCCGGTATTATTAACTCGTTATTAACAAGCTGGTATGGAAAAAGAAAGGCTAAAAAACCGGTGGGGATGCAGCCGGCCCCCACCGGAGAGACAGCGTTCGCTACACGTCGCCGGCAGGCGAGAGTGGCAGCTGCAAGATGAACTGGGTCCCCTGGCCCGGGCCGGAAACCGCGCGGATGCTCCCGGCGTGCTCTGCGACGATGGCCTGCACGATGGCCAGGCCAAGCCCGCTGCCCGGGTAGCCGGCCGCATTTCGCCCGCGGTGGAAGCGTGAGAAGATCTGGGGCAGGTCTTCGGCGGGGATCCCGATGCCCGTGTCCTGGATTGCGAACACGGCAGACCGGTCTGCGATGCTCACCCGGGCCGATACTTTTCCTCCCGGTGGCGTAAATTTGAGGGCGTTTTCCAGTAGATTGGCCACTGCCCGCTGCACGTGGCGCCGGCGGGCGTGGAGGGGGACCGGCTGGCCCTGGGGCAGTTGGAGATCGAACTCGATGCCGGCCTGTTCGGCCTGAGAGGCGTACATTTCTGCCGTGCCGGCTACTAGCTCGCCCAGGTCGATGGACTCCCAACCGTTGGCGTCGCTGGCCGATTCGATGCGCGCCAGGTCCAGCAGGTCGTTGGTCAGGTCTTCCAGGCGGCGAGCCTGCTGCTGGGCGCGTTCCAGGGCCGGACTGGCGCCGTCGAGGACGGCGATCTCCTGGGCAGCCAGCTCCAGGTTGGTCTCCAGGGCCGTCAGCGGGGTGTGCAGCTCGTGCGCCGCATCGGAGGCGAAACGCTGCAAGGCGGAGATGGTGCTTTCGATCTGGTCGGCCATCTGGTTGTAAGCCGCCGCCAGGGCGCCGATCTCGTCGTTTTGCTCGATCCCGGCGCGAGCGGAGAGGTCTCCGCCGGCCATGCGATGGGTGACGCCGGTTAACGAGCGGATCGGCGTGCTGATCCGCCGGCTGATCCACCAGCCCGTCGCCCCGGCGATCAACACAGCCACCAGGCTGGCGATCAGCCAGCCGCGCGCCACCGACTGCACGATGGCATCACCGTAAGCCGGGCCATCCGAGACGATCACGGTGCCCAGATTGCTGCCGTCGTTGGAGGCGATAGACAGGCTGATGCTCTGATGGGTGCGGCGCTCATCGGTCGCCTGGCTGGTCTGTAGTCCAAAACCATACATGGTCCGGGTGGCCGGAATGACCGAGACCAGGGTTGTACCCTGTTGGCCGGTGCTCCACTGACCCGGGGCGACCATCACGTCGCTGGGGACGTCCTGGTAGATGAACTGGAGCGTTTCAGGTTGTGAGACGGGGCGAGTGATGGTGGCCGTGTTGACGCCGACCCATTTCATGTTGAATACTACATCATCATCGTTCGGGTTGGCTGAATTGTTGAGGGCGATGATGGTGGTGGTATTGGCGTCGTCCGCCTGGATGGACAATGGATTGGGAAGAGCAGGTTGGGCGTCTAAACGGACCGGGGCTTCCCCTTCAGGCGCATCGGAGTCGAACAGCAGGGTTTGCGCCTCGTCGTAGACCTGGACGCGGATCTGGGAGAGGAAAGACAGCAACTGCATGTGGCTTTTGAGCTCGTCGGCCGGGACGGAAGTAGTCAACACAGGAGCCAGGGCCATACTGAGGGCTTCTCCGTTGCTGCGCAGGTAAGCCAGTTCTTGCTGTTGGTAGTAACTGCGCAGGCTGGCCAACAACACGGCGCCCAGGGCCAGGGCCGTGATCAAGGCGATCCCGGCGTAGCTCAACGAAAGTTTCCAATAAATCGATTTGTAGGGCATGTTTTCCTCTCCCACTTCCAGGCGGGGTATAGTCTGCCTGAGCCGAGGCGTCGCTTTAGCCGATCTTGCTGAACAGGATGGTTTCGGCAACCAGGCGGTCGCCGCGTTTGGATCCCCATACCCGGATCATGGTGTTCTTTTGGATCTCGGAGGCGTCGCTAAGGCTTACTTTCTGCTGAAGGACGCTGTTGTCTTCAACGGGAAGGCCATCCTCGAAGGTCCGGTCGAGATAGATCTGGGTCTCTTTGGTGATCACAATTTCCACCGAGGGACCATTGTCGCCTGTATCGATACTGAGCTCCCCATCTTCGCCGGTGTAAGCCACCACGGTGTTGCCCATCGGGGCAGCCGTGATCACGTTGTCTTGAACGGATTGGACGAGCCCGGCGAAATCGGTCTTGCGTGCCGGTATTTCGGGCGCCGGAGTGATTTCCACAGACACGGATTGCATACTGGTGGACCCGCCCCCGGGGCCGGTCAGCCCCAGCGAATGAGCGCCTGCAGACAGCCCCGCAGGGCTCAACAGCTGCATTCCGATATAGGCGGCCGCTGACAGGGCCACGATACCGCCAATGACGATTATGATTTTAAGACGATTTGACATTTTATTTAACTCCATTTCTGAATTACCTGCCTTATTCGTAGCGCAAAGCTTCGATCGGGCTGAGGTTGGAAGCGCGCAGGGCGGGGTAGAGTCCAAAGACCACCCCGGTGAGCATCGCCACGCCAAAGGCCAGTGGGATACTGTCCGCGGCCAGCAGGGCAATGCCCTGGTTCAGGCCGGCGGCTACCGGGATGGTGATCACCCCGGTGATGATGCCGAACAGGCCGCCGGCCATGCTGATCAGGATGGCCTCTGCCAGGAACTGGAAGATGATGTCCTCGCGCCGGGCGCCGATGGCCATGCGGATGCCGATCTCGCGGGTGCGTTCCGAGACGCTGACCAGCATCACGTTCATGATACCGATGCCCCCCACCACCAGGCTGACCACGGCCATGGCGGCCAGCAACAGGGAGAAGGTCTGGGCGGCTTGTTGCTGCGCCCCCAGGACGTCGCTGCGGGACATCATCTCAAAATCGTCGTCGTACTCTTCCTCGGCATTGGGCTGGATGTTGTGCCGCTGGCGCAGGTAGGTCTTGATCTGCTGCTTGGTTTCGTCCATGCGGGCCTCGTCTTTGACGTGGGCGACGATGTTTACCGACGGTTCTTCTGTGAAGAAGTTCTGGATGGCCGTGCTGATGGGCATATACAGCCCCTCGTTGGGGTCGCTCTGGTAGCGCTGGGCCGGGTCGGTAAATTCCAGTTCGGCCAGCACGCCGACGACCAGGCAGGGTTTACGGCTGACCCAGATGGTCTGGTCGATGGGATCTTCGCCGGCGAACAGGTCGAGGGCGGTCTGGTAACCCAGCAGGCATACGTTGGCGCCCGCCAGGACCTCGGAGGGCGTAAATATTCGTCCTTGCCCGAGGAAGGCATCCAGCGTCAGCGGCGTTCCTTCCGGCCAGTTCACCGGCTGGACCTCTCCGTTGGTAACATGGGTGGCCAGGGAATCGTTGGTCACCCCGGCGAAGTTCATGTCCAGCACGGCGCGCCCGTGGCGGACCTTGCCCGACCCGCTCACGCTCATGTCGACCTGGTCCACCTGGGGAACGGCGTCCTTGAGCAACAGCCCGTCTTCGTAGCTCAGTCGCTCCCCGATGGGCTGGATCTTGCCATCCTCGAAGGCTTTCTTTTCGTAGATCTGCACCTGGTCGGAGCCGAGGAAGCGGAAGTTGGCGTCCACGGCGGCGCGCGCTCCGTTGCCCAGCGCCAGCATCACGATGACGGAGGCCACACCGATGACGATGCCCAGGGTGGTCAGGGCGGCGCGCAGTTTATTGGCCGCAATGCCCCGCAAGGCCGAGCGCAGAGTGTTCTGGAAGGTCATGCTTACTTTCCTCTCGAATCACGTTCCCATCGCGCATGTACAATACGCGTTGGGCGTAGGACGCAACCTGGGCATCGTGGGTGACCAGCAGTATGGTCAGCCCGGAATGCCACAAAGAGTTCAATAACTGTAGGATCTCCTGTCCCATGGCCGTGTCGAGGTTGCCGGTGGGCTCGTCGGCCAGCAGGATGGCCGGCTCGACCACCAGCGCCCGGGCGATGGCCACGCGCTGGCGCTCGCCGCCGGAGAGCTGCGTAGGGCGGTGGTGCAGCCGGTCGCCTAGCCCCATCTGCTCCAGCACCGCGGCGGCCTTGCCCAGCGCCGGCCCACTCTTCCGCTGGTAGAGCAGTGGCAGGGTGACGTTTTCCAGGGAGCTGAGATTGGGAATCAGAAAAAAGTTCTGGAACACGAACCCCAGGCGGGTGCGCCGGATGGCAGTCCGTTCATCGGAGCTCAACCCACCGACCTCGCGGCCCTCCAGGGTGTAACTGCCCTGGCTGGGGGTGTCCAGGCAGCCCAGGATCTGCAGCAGGGTGGATTTACCACAGCCGGATGGCCCCATGAGGGCCACGAATTCACCGGCGCGGATGGACAGGTTGACCCCGCGCAGGGCGCGTACCTGAGCATCGCCCATGGCGTAGCTCTTGACCAGCTCCTGCGTCCGGATGACGGCATCCGCAGAGGGAGCAGTCGAAAAGGATGCGGCGCTCATCGGGTCACCACCGCGTCTCCCTCGGACAGCCCTTCCAGGATCTCTATGTAAGAGTCGCCTTTCAGACCGGTCTTGACCTGGCGCTTTTCGATCTGGCCGTTTTGCCAGATTTCGATTTCGGCCGTGCCATCCGGGCGTGAGCGCACGGCGGAGAGCGGCAGGCGCAGCACGTCCTGGCGCCGGTCGATCACGATGGAGGCGTCGATGGTCATCCCGGAGACCAGGTGCTCAGGGATGGCGTCCAGGCTGAGGTAGACGATGTAGAGGGCCCGGTCCCCTGAGGCGCGTTTGGGGATGATGCGGCTGACCGCGCCGGTGACGTCCTGGTCGGGTAGGGCGTCGACGAACAACTGGGCCGGCTGGCCGGGCTCGATCAAGGGCAGGTCTTCTTCCACCACGGTGGTCTGCGCTTCGAGCTCCTCGGGGCGGATGAGGGAAAGCAGCTCCATGCCCGGGCTGGTTGCCTGGCCAGGCTCGGCGGCGGCTTCGACGATGACCCCGTCGTAGGGGGCTTTGACTTCCAGGCTGTCCAGGTCGGACTGGGCAGCCTTCAAGGCCGCCTGGGCGTCGTTCAGACGCGCTTCCGCCAGGCCAACCTCGGGCGCCTGGCCCTTTTTGATCAGTTCATAGATACGTTCGGCTTTTTCGAGCTCCTGTTTGGCCAGGGACAGGTGGGCGTCAGCTGCGGCGATCTCCTGTGCGTCAGGCTTGCCCAACAGCCAGTTCAAGTTGGCCAGGGCGCTGTCTCGTTTTTGCCGGGCGGCAGCCAGCTGGCTAAAGGCCTCAGCTCGCATAGAGTTGTCCTCCGGCAGGCCGTCGAAATTGTCGTAATAGATCTCTGCCTGGGTGACGGCGTTCTGCGCCAGGACGTAATTGGCGCGGGCGATATCGACCGTCTCTTGAGAGCTGCGCTGGTAGATCTTGCTCTCCCGTTCCTGTTGGGCGGCGTCGTACTTCTTTTGCGCCTCGACCAGGTCGACTTCGGCCTGGGATAGGATGAGGTCGTAGTCGACTTTGTCCAGCTCGATTTGCGCCTCCAACACCTGCATCTGCGCCGCGGCGACGGCTTGTTCGAACTTTTCCCGGGGTCCAAGGTGCGCCAATACCTGACCGGCGTGCACCGCTTCTCCGGGTTTTACCAGGAGATCTTCTACTGTCCCGCTCACCTGGGCCTGGACGGCCCGTTCACCGGCATCCACGACCTGCCCGGGGGCGGTGACCGACAGCTCGACGTCGCCGCGTTCTACCGGGATGGTGGCTGGCGCCGGGGGGGCCTGCTCGAGTTCCTGGTGGCTGCTTCGATAGCCAAAATAACCGGCTGTACACACGACCCCCACGGCCAACAGGCCGCCAAGAATCTGCCAGCCCCGGGCCGGTACGTGGCTGGCCCACCCGGTGAGCCTGGAAACCAGACTGAAATGCATACGATCCTCCCAAAAAAATGATGACGATGCGGGGGATGAGATATCTCTATCCCGAACGCACGTCCATTAGTGTATGGGAGGCAGGTTTCAACCATGTTGCGGGTTGATTACAACTTCGTAATTTGAGGCCGCCGGTTTTCAATTGCTTATCAATCTATCTGCACAGAATTGCATTTTGACGCACGTCTGTATAATAAAAAACGGGTGAATGCTCTAGGGAGCATCATCCGGGATCTTCCCCTTCCCTCTGTTCGTTTTACAAACCATAAACAGCGTGAATACGATATAGGCCGGGTGAGGACGTAAAAACCCAAATTGTGGACCGGCGATAAACAGGGAAAAGCATCGATGCGGGATCGTAAAGCAGGCGTTGTCTGGCTGTTATACGGTTTTTTATGGCTGGTATTGCTCTTGTCTCGCCCGACACCGGAATGGCTCGGGCTGGCTAACCGTGCCCATGGATTGACTTTCCTGGCGCTGGCAATGGCCGCCCTGGGGGCGTGGACCATCGAACACGACGGATTCCCGGGCTGGCTGTCCACCGTGTGGGTACGCCGGAGTCTCTTCTTATCCATCTGTGTCATCGAGTTTACGGCTTTGTTTCCCGAGGCGCTGAACTTATTCTCCGTCAACGTGGTCGATACCATTCTGGCCGGCTATATTGTGCTGGTCCCCTTGCTGCAACACCCCATCCGCAAGGCGCCCCAGATTCCCTGGCGGCGGGTAGACGTCTTTGGACGGGCTTCGATCGTGTTGATGGCCATTTCCTGGCTGGCCAGGTTAATCTATGCCGATTTATTGGCTTTATATATTTATCTCCTCTTGCGTTTTAGATCCGAAAAATCGGAACAGCCGGTCGAGAAAAACGGCGCACTCGTTGGAGTCACGGCCTCCGTCAAGACCGGCGAACTGCCTGCCGTGGGCTCTACAGGCCGGTCTTTCCCCTGGGCTTTCGGCGTACTGGCGACCGCGCCTATCGTCGTGTTGGTTACGGCCACCAAGCTGCAACCGCTGGCCGACCCACTTTTGGCCCCCGCATTTTATGTTTTGTATGCGGCCGCGGGGCTTGTATCCCTGGTTGGGGTATGCGCCTGTGTCCCCGGGCGCATTTTCGCCCGGGTCACGGCCGGATATAAGCGGCTGGCGGACTGGTTGGATGTCTCTCCTCTTCAGGCGGCGCTGCTGCTCTTGAGCCCATGGGTGGCGCTGCTGGCGACCCTGGCGGCCGGTTTGGGCGACATGGCCGTCCACCAGGCGGTATCCTTGCTGGCCTGGTGTGGGGCGATTTGCATGGCTGTGGGTGGAGGGTGGCAGAGAAGCCGGCGGCGGGTAAAGATACACCCGGGAATAGCCCTGGCCGTGGTGGCTATCTTTGGCCTGGCGCTGCTGCTGCGCCTGCCGGATACGGCCCACATCCCGGTGGTGTTTACCGGCGACGAAGGGGCCATGGGCCTGACCGCGCAGGGTTTCCTCAGGGGAACCATTAACAACTTGTTCTGGGTCATCTGGTACGGGTTCCCATCCCTGTTCTTTTTCTTACAATCGGTGTCGATGTCCTTTTTAGGCTTGACCGTCGCGGCGCTGCGGATTCCCAGCGCCATCATCGGGTCCGTGACCGTGCTGGTTACGTTCTTTGCCGGGCGGGCCTTGTTCAACTGGCGGGTGGGCCTGTTGGCCAGCCTGTTCCTGGCGGGCATGCACTTCCACATTCATTTCAGCCGCCTGGCCTTCAATAACATCTGGGACGGTTTATTCTTCGTGGCTTTTGTGGGCGCCCTGTACGTGGCCTGGAACCAGGAGCGCCGTAACGCGTACCTGCTGGCCGGGTTAGCCCTGGGCCTGGGGCAGTATTTCTACAACAGCGCCCGGGTGCTGGTGGTCTTCGGGCTGGTCTGGCTGGTCGTCCAAGGGGCACTGGACCGGGCGCGGTTCAAAAGGTCATTGGGGAACATACTCGTGATGGGACTCGTGGCCCTGGCCTGTGCTTTACCGCTGTTGTGGGTCCTGCTCTGGCGGCCGGACGTCATGCTGGGGACATTCCGGCACGCCAGCCTGGCGGCAGATTTCTTTCCCATGGAAGGCGCCCAGAGTGGGCTGCCGGCCTGGGCGCTGGTGTTGAAACAGGTTGGGCTGGGGCTGATGGCGTTTACCAAGCTGCGCCTGAACTGGTTTTACCAACCGGGCGGGGCCATCTTGCTGACGGTAGCGGCGGCGGTATTTTTAACCGGGGTGCTGCTCCTGGCGGCGCGTTGGCGTGCGGGGGCAACGTTTGCCCTGGTGCTGTGGATGCTGGCCTTCGGTATCATCGGCGGCTTGAGCGAAAGCACGCCGGCTTCTCAACGTTACGTGGCGGTCGCACCGGCCCTGGCGTTGGTGATCGGTTTTGCCCTGGATGAGATGCGGCGCTTGTTGAGCCTGGTCTGGCCGGGGGTGCAGCGTACGATCATGGCCGGCGTCTTCCTGGCCGGTATTTTGCTGGCGGCCGGGGATGCCAGTTTTTATTTCTATGATTTCACCCCGCGCAGCTCCCTGGAAGATTTCAACGGCTACCGTTTTCAACGTATAGCGGAGGTGCTCAGCCAGCTGCCGGCCGGAGAGCAGATCGTGTTCTTTGGCTACCCGGAATACAGGCATTACAATGCTCCCGGCCTGGACTACATGACCCAACACCTCAACGTGTTGGATAAGTATGGTTTCTGGATGCCGGAAGACCGCGACAGCCTGTCGGGAGAAAGGGTCACCTTCGTCTTTTTGCGTGAAAACGAGCTGGACGTGTGGCGCGTGGTGGGTATGTACCCGGGTGGCCATTTGTGGCGTGAGCTGGATGCGCAGCAGCGCGTTTTGTATTGGATGTACGCTTATGAGTGGGAGGATCACAGCACGAGGCGATAACCAATGCCGGGCACGGTCAACAGGATGCACGGTCGCCCGGGATCGGGCTCGATCTTCTCGCGCAGACGACGCACGTGGACGTTCACGGCTCGCTCGCCGTCCAGGTCGGGGGCATATCCCCACACGTTATCCACAATCTGGCCGCGCGAGAGCGCCTGGCCGGGATGGCGGGCCAGGAAGACGAGCAGGCGGAATTCGGTGGGGGTCAGGTTGATGATCTGTTCCCCCCGGCGTACCTGCCCGCGGGCCAGGTCGATCACCAGGTCGCGCACGAACAGCACCTGGCCTTCGGCGCTGGCATATTCGCCGTAGGCGCGGCGCAGCAAGGCGCGCAGGCGAGAGATGAGCTCACGCAGGCTGAAAGGCTTGGTCATATAATCGTCTGCGCCGATTTCGAGGCCCAGGACTTTATCGATCTCCTCGCGCTGGACGGTGAGCATCATCACCGGCTGGCGCAGGCCGGACTGGCGCATACGCCGGCAGAAATCGAAACCGGAGCCATCCGGAAGGCGGATATCGAGTAGAATCAGGTGAGGGTCGTGCTGCAAAGCGAATTCGATGCCGGACGCGCCGGTATTCTTCCAGGTCACCTGGAAGCCATCCCGCTCCAGGCCAATTTGCAGGCTGTTGGCCACGGCCGGGTCGTCTTCGATCATGAGAATATGGTAGGTCTTGCTCACAGGTTCATTCTACCCGCAATGGGGCGACTTGCAAACACGGAGAAATGAATTGTGATGATGGTCGTTTCAGGATTCCCTGAATGGATAGAACGCCTTTTGGGGCGATAAAAGCAAGAAAGGTGGAACTGCTCAATTTGAGGCCCCCTGGGGAGCCCGTCCTGTGTGCGGTTATAGAATGATAAGGTATTAACATTTTATCTATATAAAATTACAGTTTTGTAAGCTGATCGTGCTCCCAGTGGTTGCCTTCTGGTGTTTATAATTGACGAAATAGATGTTCCCCTTCAATCCAGAATGAGTACAAGAGGAAGCATGGATGTAGATTTCAAGCCAGAGTCGGGGAGAATGCTTCTTATTAATTTGAACCGTCCGGATGAGCTCCACCATTCGGTAGAAGTATTCAAAGCATTAGCCTCAGAAATACGCGTCAGTATATTAAAACATTTGAGTGTGGGGCCAGCGAATGTAAAAGAGATTGCGGACGCATTCCAGATGCCCATATCGACGGCTACATTGCACGTCAAGTCGTTAGAGCAAGCCGGGCTGATCCATACCGAGAAGATCCCTGCCGAGCGAGGGCTACAAAAGGTGTGCTCGCCCAGTTATCACCTGGTGGTCTTGCAGCTGCCTGTCGAACCTGAGAACGACGACAACAGTATCCAGGTGGAGATCCCCATCGGTAGTTACAGTGACTGCCACGTGGAGCCCACCTGCGGACTGGTGGGAGACCACGGGTTGATCGGTATGGTGGATGATCCCTCCAGCTTCTACGAACCGGCCCGTACCGGGGCGCAGATGTTGTGGTTCAGGGTGGGGTACATTGAGTACCGCTTCCCCAACCGGCTGCCGGCCGTGGCCCACCCCACCAATCTGACGGTCAGCATGGAGATATGTAGCGAGGCGCCGCTCAACAACCCGGAATGGGACAGCGATATTACCTTCTGGGTCAACGACGTCGAGCTGGGTTCCTGGACTTCACACAGTGATTTTGGAGAGAAGCGCGGTCTGCTGACCCCGGACTGGTGGGATTCCTGGAACACCCAGTATGGCCTGTTGAAACAGGTTCTGGTCAATGAGCAGGGTACCTACATCGACGGGATGCGCATATCCGACGTTAACGTCCACCAGCTCAACCTGATGGATAACCGGGTGACCACGTTCCGTGTGGGGGTCAAGCCCGACAGCCAGAACGTGGGCGGCCTGAATCTATTTGGACGGACCTTTGGGAATTATCCTCAGGACATCGTCTTCAAGGTGCGTTACGAGAGGCGCCCGGTACACATCCAGGGTGAGGAAGAAAGCCCGGCGGAATTGCAGCCTGACTCATCAGGCGCCGCTTAACAATCCTTTACATGAGCTTAAAAGGGATTTAATTGCAATTGGGGCCGGTTTGAGGGAAAATAACCCTGTGCTCGTTCAGGGTTGTATATAGAAATGGGGGGAGAAAAATTAACATGTTGGCTCACGGCTGAAGTAGTGTGTCATCGATGCTCAAAGGTTGGCCGGTAGAGCGACATGATGAAGAATTGGCGGTAGAGGTCTTACCGCCAATTCTATTTTAACGCTGTTCGGGATGGTGGTTTATCCGTGAGAAAAGCCGTGCTTGAGCCGGGAAACGGCGCGCCGGCTAAATTTTTGTCGCCAGGTGGGCCAGGGTTATACCAGGCGCACGTCGACGCCGGCCTGGCGCAGCCGGCTGATCAACTCGGGTGGGGCGTCGGCGTTGGTGACCAGGATGTCCACTTCGCCCAGGTGCATCACGTTTACCAGGGAACGCTGGTTGAGCTTACTGGAGTTGAGCAGCAGGATGATCTGCTGGGCGTTGTTCTTCATGGCGTTCTTGAGCGGAACATACAGGGGGGTGGGGTCGGTGACCCCATCTTCCAGCGTCAATCCGGAGGCGCCGAAGAAGGCTTTGTCCACGCGCATCGATTGAAAGAAAGCTTCGGCCTGCGGGCCGATAAAGGCGCCGCTGTCGATCAACACGCCACCGCTGCACAGCAGGGTAAGCTCCTGGGTGCGGGTGGCTGCTAACGAGGCCGAGTAAAGCCCGTTGGTCAAAACGGTCAATTTGTGTTGTTGGAGATGGGGCACGACGAGCGACGTGGTGATCCCGGCCTCCAGGGTGATCTTGTCACCGTCTTCCACCAGTTGTTCGGCCGCGTAACGCGCCACGGCTTGCTTCAGATGGTATTGGGGGTCACTGGTCAGGATTTTGAAGATGTCGGGCTGGGGGATCTCTTCCTGGCCGCCCTGGGTCGGCACTGCGCCGCCGTGCACGCGGCGCAGCTTCCCCTGGCTTTCCAGGTCGGAAAGGTCGCGCCACACCGTCATCAGGGAGACGCCCAGCCTTTGTTTCAAATCGGCGGCAGACAGGCTGCCTTCCCGGTTGAGCCATTCGAGTATCAAGCGTTGGCGTTTTTGAATCATATCATCCGTGTGCTGAAGATGGTCTTATCATGGGTCTGCACCAGGTCCTGGCGCCTTTTTGAGCCCAGATTAACATATTATAACATAAATGTGATAAGAATTTATCTATAAAGGATAATAATAACTTGACTATTGGTTGTAAGTGATATATAAAGGTAATGTCCCTGGCGAATGTAGTTAAAAAGAAAATAGCGCAGCTGATCCATCTCTTCGTCCACCCGGGCTTTCGGGCCCACAACCCAAACGACTGCTTTTCAAGCGAGGTAAAAATGGCACCACAAGTTTATGACAGCAAAACCATTACGGTTGAGCAATTGGCCAAAATGATCGATCATTCTTTGCTCCGTCCCGAGATGACTCGCGAAGAAGTCATCGCCGGCTGTGAATTGGCCAAGAAGTACCACGTTGCATCAGTGTGTGTAAAACCCTGTCATGTCAAGCTGGCCAAGGAGATCCTGGCGGGCAGTGACGTGGCGGTAGGCACGGTAGTTGGTTTCCCCCACGGCGCCGCGACGACCGAGATCAAGGCAGCCGAAGCGCGCCTGGGCATGGAACATGGGGCAGTCGAACTGGATATGGTCTTGAACATCGGTGAGCTGCGCTCTGGAAACGCAGCCTACGTACGCGACGACATCAAGGCCGTGGTGGACGTGGCTAACGGGAAAGCCATCGTCAAGGTCATTTTCGAGAATTCGTACCTGAATGACGAGCAAAAGATCCTGGCTTGCAAGCTGTGCGAAGAAGCCGGGGCTGACTTTGTCAAGACCTCCACGGGTTATTCTTCTAGCGGCATGACGGTAGAAGACCTGCGCCTGATGCGCGCCAACGTGAGCCCCAAAGTGCAGGTTAAGGCCGCACACGGCATCCGCACTTTACAGGCCGCGTTGAGCGTGGTCGACGCCGGGGCGACCCGTTTTGGCGCCACCCAGACGGCCACGATCCTGGATGACCTCAAGAAACTGCGCGAAGGCAGCTCCATGGACGAACTGAAAAGCGTTGGAGACAAGAGCACGGCTTACTAATCTCCATAGATCAGGCCTGTATGACAAAAAAAATCCTCGCCGGCCGGCGAGGATTTTTTTTGTCAATGAGCGGGAGGCTAGGCCTGCCGGCGCGTGTGAATGGCGTCGACCAGGTCGCGGAAGGATGCCGAGAACGAGGATACGCCTTCTTTTTCCAGCTCCTCGGTCACCTGGGCCATGGAGATGCCCAGGCTTTCCAGGTCTGAGAACACGGCTTCGGCGGTGTGAATATTTTCTTCCAGGCGTGGCTCAACCTTGCCATGGTCCAGGAAGGCCTTGAGGGTCTTCTCGGGCATGGTGTTCACCGTGTGGGGAGCGATCAATTCTTCGACATAGATGGTGTCGCGGTATTCTGGATTCTTAGTGCTGGTCGAAGCCCACAACGGGCGCTGGACACGGGCCCCTTTGTGTTTGAGGGCCTCGAAGCGGGAACTGCCGAACTGCTCCTGGAACAGCCGGTATGCCAGGGATGCGTTGGCAATGGCGGCTTTGCCGGCCAACTGCCCGGCCTTGGGGTTTTCCCCGGCCAGGGCGGCCAGCCTGGGATCGACCTTGGTGTCGATGCGCGAGACGAAGAAGGATGCCACCGAAGCAATGTGGTCCAGCGGCTGGCCGTTGGCGGCGCGTTTTTCCAGGCCGCTCAAGAAGGCCTCGATCACCTCGGCGTAGCGCTCCAGGGAGAAGATCAGGGTCACGTTTACGTTGATGCCGGCCGCGATGGCCTCGGTGATGGCCGGCAGGCCGGCCTGGGTGGCCGGGATTTTGACCATCAGGTTGGGCTGGTTGACCCGCTTCCACAGATTCTTGGCTTCTTCCAGCGTGGCCTGGGTTTCGTAGGCCAGGTCCGGGTTGACTTCCAGGGAGACCATACCGTCCAGGCCCTGGGATTCATCGTACACCGGGCGGAACATCTGGGCTACGGAGCAGATATCCTCGATCGCCAGGGTGAAGAACACCTCGGTATCGCTGAGGGCAGCACCGCGTACTTTTGCCAGGGATTCATCGTAGTCGTTGGAGTTTACGATGGCGTTCTTGAAGATCGTCGGGTTTGAGGTTAATCCCAGGATCTCGCCTCGTTTGACCATACCCTCTAATTCACCATTGTTAATTAATCGCCGTTCGATGTTGTCGTACCATACGGATTGACCTGCGGCTCGAAGTTGTTGGACTGTGTTCATTTTGTTCACCTCACGACTGACAAAATAAGGTAACTACGACTACTCAGCTTGAGGGTGAAAGAGGCCCGAATTTGAGGTGTTGGCAGGTAGTTCTTACCCGCCAACACCTCAAATTCGGTAGCTTCTCCGCTACCCTCTGAGCAGCCACGTTATATGCGTAAATGGCAACATGGTAATTAGTATATCACTTCTGGGAATGGGTATAGCAGAGCGTAGAGAGGGGACTTGCAATATATAATATACTGATATATAATAAAATTATATATTGGAAGGAGAGCATATGAACCAGCTTCAACAGCTGCGTAAAGGCAGTACGTTCCTCTTGATCCTGGATGTATTATCCGGGGGAAAGAAATATGGATACCAGATCATGCGCGAGCTGGAACAGCGCAGTGAAGGGTATTTCTCGATGAACGCGGCTCTGCTTTACCCTGCACTGCACCAGCTGGAGCAGGATGGGTTGGTCGAGGCCGAGTGGGAGGAGGGCCAGGGAGGCCGGCGGAGAAAATATTACACCATCACCGAAAATGGCCACAGAGCCTTGGACGCGCACCGCGCCGAGTGGAGCCAGTTCATTACCCGCCTGGGGCAAACTCTGCATAACCCGCTCAACGAGACCGGAGAAAGCGCCTCATGACTACCGAATCCTACTTTGAACATCTGTGCAGGCACCTCAAAGACTTTAGCCCGCAAGAACAGGCCGACATTCTGGCAGAAATCCGCAGCCACATCGAAAGTGGAGAAGAGGACGCCGCCGGTGGGAACGACCCGGCCGGGCGGCGGGCGGCGCTGATCCACGAGCTGGGTTCTCCGGACCAGATGGGCAAAGGATTCCGCCGCGTGTACCGCCCGAGCCGCTGGATCGATTGTCTGCTGGCCGTCATTCCGGCCTACGTCATTTTTTCGCTGGTCCAGTATCTCGTGGTGGTGTTTGGAACAAAGTCCGCGCCGGACATCATGGACCATACTTTCCGGGTCAACATCCTGGTCGTGGCCCTGGTGGTGGCAGTGGCGGTGTGGCGTAGATCTGAGCTTTTGCTCCTCTTCTGGGTCCCGCAGGCGACCGGTATGGTCACATCCTTCCTGGTGCGCCAGGGGATTACGGGGCAGATCCGCGCGGGATGGGCGCCTGGGCATATTTTCTGGCTGGTGGTCCTGTGCGCTCTGCTGGTCTGGCTGGGAATTCTACTCTGGCAAAATCGCAGAGACTGGTTGCTGCTGGTTTTCGTTGCCGCGCCACTCTTGACCCTGGTCGCTAACCTTGTTTCCGGCCTGGCATATGCGCACACCGGGCTGGATACGTTGCCGTATCCCGATTGGTGGATCCAGGGCCAGCTGGCAATGCGTGGCGTCTCGTTGGCTGGCCTGGCCTTGTTTTTCCTGGCCGGCCAGCGGGATTTGCGCTGGTCCGGCCTGATTGCCCGGGCTGCAATCTCATCGACCAGTGGAATCCTGTATTTTCCGGCCCTGCCGTGGATCGGAGTGCTGTGGGGGCTCTACGGGGCCGGCCATCTGCTGGTCTGGGGGCTCGATCTCTACCGGGGCAGGGATTGGCGCTCCTCGACTCATATCCAGGCCTGACGCCGCCGGCCGGGGGTGCGCCTGCAGCGGGACGTAGACGGCGTAGGGAAAGAGGGATCGCCCGGCTGTCGTCCCGTGACCGGCGCAGACGAACAGTTCCACGGGTGCAGCGAAGTGGTATTGGCTGTCCGGGGGTCTCATGCGATAGAGCAGGTCCACCGGGGCCTGCTCGAACGTCCGCCAGGTAGACGGGAGCTGGAGACGCAGGTATCGCCCGGGGGCAAGGGTAAAACGGTGCATCTCTCCGGCCGGGCAAGCGGGGGCGGCGGCCCCGACCAGGCAGCGGGCTGCCCCGGCGGGGTCGCGCTGCTGGTAGTGGATCACCGCGTAGAACGTCTCGGCCGCGCCGGCGTAGGTTTCGGCCAGGCGCTGCAGGGTAAGCCTGGCATCCTGTGCCGCCTGAGCCTCGATGGTTTCCAGGACGAGTTGCTCGAGCTGCACGATCTCGGGGCGCGAGAAACCGGGCTGCCCTATCTCCTCCAGCTGTGCGCCGGAAGGCCGTGGAAAGATCAGGCGCAGGTCCGGGTCGGGGCTTTTCTTCCAGGTGTAAGGGGTGACTGTAAACATGCGCCGGAAGGCGCGAATAAATGTCTCCACAGATTGAAAACGATATTCGAACGCCGTATGGGTGACCGAATGCCCGGCCATGCGTAGACACAGGGCGGCTTCGCTCAACCGGCGGCGGATCAGGTAGTCGTAGGGCGGGCTGTACACGACCCGGTTGAACACCCGGCAGAAGTGGAACAGCGAGTGCCCTGCGGCGTTGGCCGCGTCGGCAATGGAGATCTCCTCGGTGAGGTGGTCCTCGATGAAGTCTAATGCCCGCTGGACGGCCGCCAGGTGTTCCTGGGCCGTGGCAGGGTTCACGCGGTTTCCTCGGGCTGAGCGGGCGCCTGGCCGGTTGGAACCGCGGGGCTGACCGGCACGTAGACCTTGATCCGGGCATCCTGGACGTCACCAGTTTCCTCCGCCCCGGCCGGGTATTCCAGCAGGTTAAACGGGTGGGCCGCCCGGTAGCCGGAACCGGGCAGCCATTGCTGGTAGATCCAGTAGATCCAATCGGAGGCGGCCTCTGTCCCCGTCATCTCGAACAGGGCGTACTGCCCGGCCGGCAGGCGTTTGACCAACAGCTGTGGGGGCAGGCCCTGGGGGCCGGCCACCGGCCAGCCGGCGAAGACCTCGTAATGGCCGGTGCGAGGGGTATCCGGGTGCTCGATGTGCGCTTCGAACCAGCCCCCAGGGTTTTCCAGGCCGGGGTACCCGGCCAGGAAAGCCCGCAAACGGTTCCACAAACGCCCGATCTCGTTTTCTTCTGTCCAGGCGGCGCTGGCGCTGAAAGGGTCGCCGAAGAAACTAAAGCCGGCCAGCAAGATATCTGTGCGGTGGATGATGACGGGTCCGTGCAAGGTGCACCTCCGGGAAATTGAAGCCACTGGGCTTAATTTTACTGCCCTTCTCCATCGTAGAGACCAATCCCTTCTTCGGGCATCCATTCCGGCCAGCCGGCCAACCATTCGGGGATGGAAGCCTGGGACACCCGGTCGCATACCGGGAAATAGGGCTTCAGGTCCAAAATGAGGCTACCGTCCAGGGCGTCGATGTTGGCCACCTTGAGGATGCCTGCCTGTTCGTCCAGGCTATCCAGCTTACACACCGTCATGGCGATGGGGTTGGGGCGGTATTCGGCCCGGCAGGCAAATACGCCGGTGACGTGTTCTTCGGCGTAGGGCGGGCGGGTCTGCAAGACGTGGCGGTACTGCGTGTCGAGCACCTGGCCCGCCCACCACAGCACGATGACATGGCTGAAGTGCTCCAGCCCGGTCAGGCCGGGCCGGTAATCCGGTTCGATGATCAGGCGCAGGCTATCCCCCTGGCGGCGGACACTTCCAATGGGGGTCATTTCAATGGAGCCAGGTTTTACGGCTGGATCGTGTTGGTCTATCATATCTTCCTCTCGCATCTCTGTATTCCGGATCGCGCCGGTGGTTATGTCATCGTCAGTATAGGGCCAGGCTGCCGGTCTTTCTTGACGCTGCTTGCTCAAATTTACAGGGTTGATTTGCGAGTGCATCCCAGGACAGACGCAATGGTTCTATCACGGCAGGCCAATTGAGTCGAAAGCCCCGATCTTTGCGGGTTGTTCTACGGCGCCTTTCGATCCGCAATGATGGCCGGTGGGCATAAGATGCGTTTACCCTGGTGGCACCCCGGCGACTCTTTACATATTTTTCAAATCGGGTTATGGTAGCTAGAGTGTAAGACCGCAAAGAACCGTCTTGTCGAGCGCCTGGCCGGTTTTCAAGCCTCTGGCCCGGCAAGGAGGCCACGCAGACCATGTGGGAGAATCGCAATGCAATCTGTCTGGGTCGAGGAGACCGTTGTAAAAACGTATCAGGCGGACTTTCAGCAGCAATGGAAGCCCAGCGCCTTTTTTCAAGTCATGCAAGAAGCTGCCTCCAACCATGCCGCTTCCCTGGGGTTCGGGTACGATGAAATGTTGGCCAATAACCTGCTGTGGATCCTGTCGCGGGTGAAAGTCCGTTTCGAGAGTTTTCCCCGGCTGGGAGACCAGGTCATCGTTCGTACCTGGCCCAAGGGGGTACAGCAGCGGGTATTCTTTATGCGCGACTTTGTCATGCAAAACCCGGACGGGCGCCGTTACGCGACGGCCACCTCGGCCTGGATCTTGATCGACCCGGTAGCCCGCCATCTCCTGCCGCCCAGGGCGTTAAAAACTCCTTTTCCGGACAACGATGGCTTGAGCGCCATGGACGATATCCTGGAAAAGATCAACCCGCCGGAGGGCATGCCCGAGCACCATCGCGTCTATGCCGGCTACAGTGCGGTAGACATGGTCGGCCACGTCAACAATACCCATTACATCGATTGGGTCAGTGATTGTTTTCCCATGGATGATTACCGGCGTAAGCTGGACTGGCTGCAAATCAACTATCTCAATGAAGTACATCCCGGAGAAAACGTGGCGCTGCACTGTGACGGGGGCGCGGGCCAGGGGAACGAGAGCCTGGTTTTGGGTGTAAACCTGGATACGAATTTGCGCGCTTTTGAGGTCGCGACGGGTTGGGCGCGGCCGGGTGGTTAACAGCTCCCTGGCTTTCCACCCAGGCTGGCGTGGGGTTTTGGCTATACAGTAGGGATAATTCCGGATGAAGATCAGTTTTCAAATTTCCAACAATGGAATATGATTAACTAATGTGAATTTTAAAAAAATTCACGCTGGGTCGAACCCGGCTGTCTCCCGCACAGTCCGGAACCGGTTTTTCAGAGTTCCAAGCTGATGATTAGACCGTTTGTCGAGCAGTTTTTCGCGTTGCTTAATGATGACCAATCCTCGCCTGGCTAAGATCATATCTATTACTGTTACCGTGATTTTCATCCTCGGAACCTTTGGGGGTGCCTTTTCGGGTCTCGTCTCCATGGTCGCCCGGCCTGTATCGGCGGAGGAATGGATCTCCCGCGGCCAGGAAAGCCTGGCGGCCGGCGACCTCAGCGGGGCGCTGCAGGATTTCACCGCCGCCATCCGCGCCGATCCCGAGCAGGCCAGCGCTTACCAGGAACGCGGCCGCCTGTATGACCAGAGCGGACAATTCTTGCAGGCGCTCTCAGACTACAACAACGCCATCCGGTTGGCGCCCGAACAGGCCGACCTCTATTTTGGGCGTGGCAGGGTGTTGCTGCAATTACAAGACGCTCAGAACGCGTTGGCCGACCTGAACAAGACCCTGGAGCTGGATCCCGGCTATGCCGAAGCGCGCATGATTCGAGGCCAGTTATTCAGGCAGGTTGGCGCCGTCCCGGCTGCTATCCAGGACATGAAAGTCATCTTGAATTCGGACCCCGAGAACGTGCCCGCTCTGATGGAACGCGCCAGCGCCTACGCTATGCTGCAGGATTGGGAGTCAGCCTTCCAGGACCTGGATGAGGCGCTGGCCCTCGACCCCGACAATAAGGACGTTTACAGCTTACGGGCCGAGATCTATTACCAGTCCGGGAACTACCCGCAAGCGTTGGAAGATTGGAATTACCTGCTCCAGGCCGGCGAAGCCACGGCCTCCGTGTATTTCAGCATTGGCAACGCACACTTCAACCTGGGGGATGTCGAACAGGCCGTCCAGGACTGGACCCAGGCCCTGGCCCTGGATCCCACGCAGACGGCGGTTTATTCGAACCGGGGGGTAGCTTACAGCAAACTGGGCCAATTCGACGAGGCCATCCAGGACCTGGAGAAAGCTGTGGAATTGGCGCCCAAAGAAGGCACGTCGTATAACAACCTGGGATTCGCCTATTATCAAAAAGGCGAGGTAGAGAAATCCCTCGAATATTACGATCAAGCGGCCGAGCTGGTGGACGACGATGCCACCCTGTTTTTCAACCGCGCCAATGCCCGCCGCGACCTGGGGGACTATGCCGGCGCGATCAGCGATTTCGGAGAGGCCGTCCGGTTGGCGCCGGATTACGCGGAGGCTTACAACAACCGTGGCAACGTTTACCTGACGATGCAGCAGTACAGCCTGGCGGCAGCGGATTTTAACCAGGCCATCGCCATCAATCCCCAGTACGTGCTGGCATACTACAACCGGGCTTTGAGCGAATTGGAGTCGGGTGATTATGATGCCGCCATCCAGGACGCCAGCACGGTCATCCAGCAGGCGCCGGAATTTTCGGGCGGCTACCAGCAGCGCGGCCTGGCGTATCTACAGACCGGGGATTACGAGCAGTCCCTGGCCGATTGGCAGGCCTTCGTTAAGCTCGAACCGCAATCATCGGAAGGTTACTATCGTATGGCCCTGGTGTATTCCAACCTGGGCCAGACCGAAGATGCCCTGGCAGCGGTGGACCGGGCCATCGAGTTGGACCAGTCCAAGGGTGTATATTATTACCAGCGAGGGAACCTGCATTCTGCTTTGAAACAGTTTGAGGAGGCCATCGATGATTACGATCACGCCATTGCCCTCGGTACGGCCCCTGAACTGTCTTATTTCAACCGCGGTGTGGCCCACTACCGCCTGGGCGAAAACCAGAAAGCGGTTGAGGATTTTCGCAAAGTGCTCGAAATCAGTGATACAGAAGTGTTGCAGGAAGAGGCCAGGAAGGCCTTGACCGTCCTGGGTGAAAAGCCCTGATGGGATCTCCGCAGAGAAAAGATTGTGCCTCACCCGGGTAGGTGAGGCACGTTCTTTTAACAGTAAATGGAGAGATGCTGGCGGCTGTAGACCTCGGAGGCTTTTCGAATCAGGGAATGAATCTTCTAACCATACGTGATCAACTTCTGCCGGAAACCAGAGCAATTGGAGAAGATACCTGACAGCACCACCCTCTCTTGCAAAAGGATCAGAGATTAATTAGTAACGTCGTGTCCCGCCGCCGCCACCGCGACGATCGCGATCTCCGCCACCCCGGTTTCCTTGACCACGTCCACCGCCACCGCCACCGCCACCGAAACCACCCCCGTAACCACCACCACCGCCGCGATTACCGCCCTGGAAGCGATCTTCACGGGGACGGGCGATGTTTACTTTGATTTCTCGGTTTCCAATTGTCTGGCCGTTGAACATGCGGATGGCGTTTTCGGCGTCGCTTTGGGACTCCATGGTGACAAAAGCGAAACCTTTCGAGTATCCAGTCTCTCGATCTTTGATAATATCTACAGCGCTTACGGTACCTGCCTGAGCGAACAACGTGCGTAAATCATCTTCCGTTGTCTGGTAGGGCAGATTCCCTACGTACAGCTTCGAGTCCATGTTGCCTCCTGAGCACAAGCACACAAAAACGTCGCCACCTGAACGATTTCAGACAGCAACCACAGCCAGAAATCCTTTCGCAAGATGCTTTAATTGTAGCATGGATGCCAATGAACAGCGAAATGTTTTGGACTCCACTCTTTTTCTCCTGCCGACCTGTGGCCAAAAGGAGAATGAAATCACGGTTGGGGTGGCCAAAACAAGCCGGCCTGGAGGCGGGAAAAGACGGTAAAATATCTGACAAGTGAGTATGGATGAACCGATATAACGCTTTTGATCTCCCTGAACTGGCCGGGTCTGATCTTCGCCCTGCCCTGGAAGACACCGCCTGGACGCTCCTGGACCTGACCGGGGCGGAGCAGGTGTTCGTCTTTGGGCTGCGCGCCGAATCGGGGCTGTTCGACCCTCTGCTGGCGCTGGGCTCCCTGTCGTTACCCGAAAAGCAAGGTTTCTGGTCGACGCCGCTTGACCCACAGGGGGACGCCCTCATCCGCCAGATCGTGGAACAACAGGATGCGCTGGTGATCAGCGAGGAGGAGCGCCGGCAAACCTATGCCGATACGCTCCTGGCCGTCTTCCATACGCGCACCTTCCTGGTATACCCACTGGCCAACCGCGGGCAGGTGTTTGGCTTGATCCTGTTGGGGTGGTCGGACGCAGCTTTCCGGCCCTCCGACAAGCAGATCCAGACGGTCGGTTCGATGGCCAGGTCTATCTCGCTGGCCATGGATAACGCCCGCCTGTACGAGATGACCAGCCAGCAGCTCCGCCAGGTGTTGATTCTGCAACAGATCAACCAGGCCATCCTCAAGAAAACCGAGCTGCA
>JAAZNB010000420.1 GCA_012798515.1 Chloroflexota bacterium | reverse complement strand
TAACTGCCGATGACAAAAGCCGCCGCGGCCACCTGGGCAATGACCCCCTGCCAGGTGGGAAACACCCCAAACCACACCCCCATCCAATACGGCGGGGTAACGCCCACGATGGGGGTCACCGGCAGCCAGCCCACGGCCTGGAAGATATGCACGGTGTTGCCCACCATGGTGACCAGCACGGCGCCGATCAGCACCCCGGTAAAAACCAGCATCCGTTTGTAAGGCAGGTGCACGTTCAGGCGGAAGGTGACCCAGCCCACCAGCAGCACGGCCACCAGGCCGATGGCCACCCCCTCCAGCACCACCAGCGCCCCGGCGTCCAGCACCAGGGCCTGCAAGAACAACACCGTCTCGAAGCCCTCGCGGTACACGCTGGTGAAGCCCAGCATGACCAGTCCGAAGATCTGCCCGGCCTCACGGCTGATCAGGCGGCGCTTCTGCTGGTGGAAACCGGCCAGCCAGTCCTTCCAATAGGTCTTGTGGAAGAACCAGTTGGTCACCAGCAGCAGCACACCGATGGCAATCAGCGACACGATCGCCTCCAGGCGCTCGCCATACCCGGCCAGGGAAGTCAGCACCTCCTGCGCCAGCAGCCAGGTGAGCACCGAGGCCAGCATGGCCAGGACCACGCCCCAGGCCATGGGCTTGCGGTAGCGGGCGTAGGCCCCCACCATGCTGGCCATCAGGGCGGCCAGGATGACCACCGCCTCCAGGCCCTCCCGGAAGACGATCACGGCCGCGTTGCCGGTCATGGCCAGCGGCGAGCTGGGCACGTCGCCCAGCACCAGGCGCGCCTCGGAGAGCGTGTCTTGCAGGGCGGCGCGAATGCCCCGGACTTCCTCCGGCGAGGCCTGGCGGGCGATGGCCTGGGCCATGCCCTCCTGGGCGCCGGTACCCTGCCAGAACAGGCCTTCCGCCTCGGCCACCAGGGCGGGCGCAAAGGCCTGCAAGCGCGGCTCCATGCCCACGTCATACACGGCGTAGGCCTCCAGGCGGGTCGACTCGGCCAGGGCATACTCCCCCTGGGCCACAGCCTTTTCGATCTGGTCCAGCATGGAGATGAGCACGTCGAAATCGGCGTCGGAATCGACCGCCTGCCATTCGGCCGGCAGCAGCGTCTCCAGCTCGGACTGGATGGCCGCCGTCTGTCCGGCAACCTGGTCCACCCCGGCCACCTGCTCGTGCCGCCCGGCGGCCAGCAAGGCCTCTTCCAGGGCGGCGAGATCGGCGGCCACGGCCCCGGCGCGGGCGGCGTCCCGCTCGGAGAGGGCCGGGTGCAGGTCGGCGTAAGCCGTGCGCGCCCCACCCATGAAGGTCACCGCTTCCTGGACCTCCAGGTCCATGAAGACCTGCCCGTCCTTGACGCCCCGCCCGTATTCCACCGGGACGAGAGCCAGGAAGCGCAGCAGCTGCCCGGCGCGGCGGGACTGTTCCTCGGGGCTGAGCGGGGCGGCGCGGAAGCCGCTCAGGCCGGCCTCGATTTCCGCCACCAGGGAGGCGGCGTCACCCGGGTCCGCCGCAGAGGCGCTCACCGCCAGGCCGTCGAAGGCCGCGTCCAACCCGGCGCGGGCCTCGGCGCCGCGCTGCTCCTCGTAGGAGGGCGCCAGCAGCTCCCAGTAGCCCTCTGCCAGGCCGGCCGATTCGGCGGCGCGCAGCGGCAGGTCGCGCTGGGAAGCGTCTTTCACCGCCGCCAGGGCGCTATCCAACTGCACCTGGTAGGCGTCCAGCAGATCCACACGCACGGCTTCCCCGGCGTCCTGGGGAGACAGCTGCTGCTTGTCCAGGGCGTCCAGCGACAACGTCGCCCCGGCGCCCGGGCGCGTCAGGCGGGTGGCGGTGCGGAAATCGCGCAGTTGAAGCCAGGCACGCGCATCCGCCACCCGCCCGTCCTGAGCAGCCTGTACGGCGAGCCGGAAACTACCTTGCAGCATCGCCGTCCAGACCCGCCCACGCGCCAGGGCCAGCTGCCCGGCGTCCCCTTCCCGGGCAGCCCCCTGCGCCTGGGTCAACGCGGCCTGCACCGCCGCGCCGGCCTCGGGTGCGGCCTGTTCGAAAGCCGGGGCCAGGCCGCCGGCGTACAGGTCGACGGCCTCGGCGACCGATTGGACTGCCTGGGCGCCCGAGCCGGCCAGGAGGGCCGTCTGAGCGGTAAACAAAGCCTGGCGGACGGCGTCCGCCGCCTGCCAGGGCTCCCCCGCCTGGGCCCGCACCGGGCTGGCCGCTGTGAAGAGCCACACAGCGGCCAGCGCCAGTCCGGCCCAGCGCCAAAGAACATGAATAGATGCCTGCCGGGATCTCATGGGCTGGCTTCCCGTCACTCGGCCACGGTCACGTTGAGCAGGCCGGCGGCCTGCATCACCTGCCCGACCAGGGCGGTGGCGCGTGACTGCGCCTCGCTGCCGAACAGGTCGGCCTGGTCGGCGGAGAATCTCTCCCCTTGCAGCTCACGCTGGTACAGGTCGTCCACGTAGCTGCGCAGGCTGGTAAAGCCCGCCCGGATTTGCTCGTCCAGCTCGGCGTCGGTGCCCACCACCAGCGGGCTGAGGTTCTGGTAGGTCAGGTCCAGGCCGTTGAGGATGTTGACGATGTCGAACAGGCGGCTGGCGCCGACGAAGGCGGCCTCTTCGAACTCATCCCCGGCCACGAAGGCCGAGAGCTTCCACTGTTCGAAATACTCGTTCATGGTGGGGATCATGATCGCCAGGGCCGTAAAGGTATCCTCGGTGGTCGGCTCCCAGGCGTTCACAGCCGCCAGCATCTCGACGGACGTCTCGGCCAGGCCCCGGCTGGCGGCCAGGAACACGTTGGCTTCCGGCAGCGTCTCACCCAATTCCAACTGGCCATCGCCATCCAGATCCACCTGGGCGCCGGTGTAGCGCTCGTCGGTGCCCCAGACAGATGGCTCCAACAGGTTGTGGAAGTAATTGCCCGGCTTCTCCAGCCTTTCGCCGTTGGGCAGCTCCAGCGTCCAATCCAGGGCTTCGTCGGGGGCTTCCTCACCGCTGGGACCCGCGTCGAGCAGGACGTCGAAATGCGACAGCGAAGGCACGCCGGCGATCAGGCCTTCGTTCAGCTCGTAATGGGTGCTGGTCTCCAGCCACTGATCTTTGGCATCTGCAGCCAGGTCAGCCAGCTCCTGCGGGTGCGCTTCCCAGGCAGCCTGGTAGTCAAAGCCCGCTGCTTCGATGAGGGCATAATAGGCCTCGGCTGTGGCCTGGAGGGCCTCGGCGCCGGCCTGCATGGCCGTGGCGTGCTCGACCACGTAATCTTTCACCGGGGCCAGGTCGACGGAGCGGGTCTCCGCCGCCGGGGCGGCCGTGCCGGTGGGAGCTACCTCGACGGCCGGGGCAGGGCCGCTACAACTGCTCAAGGCGAGCGCCAGGCAGCCAGCAAACAGGAATACACGCGTATTGGATCTCAAAACTTCCTCCACAAGGGTTGATAGGGTGCGGCGCTGCAAACGAGGGCGACTTCTTTTCTGCTCGTCACAAACGGCCGGTCTGCGTGCCAGGGAAACCGGTCAAACGTCCACCGTGGCGGCGGCTTGATGATGACGCTTCCCCTTGGGTAAGGCAGTACGTTGTGTAGTATAATGAATAAAGATAATTTTTATCAAGATATTCATGTTTATTTCCAACTGAACAACGGGAATATATTTTTTTCAACCAGGGTGAAAACGAGCATTGGACACACCGACCGGGACCCACGGCAAAGCCACCTCTGCCATGCGGCGTTATGCCGCCGAAATCTTCCGTCTGCAAGAAGACCGGCCCTATGTCAGCCTGTCTGACCTGGCCAACCAGGTCGATTCTTCCTTGCAGGCCGTCTCCCGAATGATCAGCCGGCTAAAAGAGTCCGGTTACCTCGAACACGAGCCCTACCGGGGCGTGCGCCTGACGGAAAGCGGGCGGCAGATCGCCCTGCCGGCCATCCGCCGCCACCGCCTGGTGGAAGTCTTCCTGGTGCGCGTGATGGAGTTCGGCTGGCACGAAGTTCACGATTACTCCGACCGCTTCGAGCTGGGCGTCAACCAGCGCATCGAAGACCGCATCTACGAGCTGTGCGGCCATCCCACGCGCTGTCCGCACGGTGAGCCCATCCCCTCGCGCGAGGGGGTCATGCCCGAGGTGCACGACGCCAGCCTGGTGGAAATGCAGACCGGGAAGGAGTACCTGGTCAGCCGGGTGCGGGTACACGAACCCGAAAAGCTGCGTTACCTGGGCGAGCTGGGGCTCTACCCGCAGACCCGCCTGGGCCTGGTCGGGTTTGGTCCCTTCCAGGGGCCGGTACGCATCCGCCTCAATCGCCAGGAGCTGATCTTGAGCCACGAGCTGGCTGCGGCGTTGTTCGTGGAGCCGGCCGGG
>JAAZNB010000419.1 GCA_012798515.1 Chloroflexota bacterium | reverse complement strand
TAGACGTAATCTTCCTCCCGGATCAGGCGGCCCATCTTTTGCATCTCCTGGCGCGTGGCGCGCACCAGGTGCTGCATGCCCACCTGGCGGTCCTCCTGGGCCGCCAGGAAGGCCGCCGTGACCAGGATGTTGCGTATGCTGCCGCCTGCCAGCGGATAACGGCGCGCCATGAATCCCCAATCCAGGCCTGCCTCGACCGGCAAACCGGGTGGCAGCAGCACTTTCCAGATCGCCAGGCGTTGGGCCTCGTCCGGGAAGGGGAAGCTGATGATGAACTGCAAGCGACGGGTGAAGGCTTCGTCGATGTTGGTGCGCAGGTTGGTGGCCAGGATGGTCACCCCATCGTAATTCTCCATACGCTGCAAGAGATAGCCCACCTCGATGTTGGCGTAGCGGTCGTGGGCGTCCTTCACCTCGGACCGCTTGCCGAAGATCGAGTCGGCCTCGTCGAAGAACAGGATGGCGTTGCTGTTGTGCGCCTCACGGAAGATGCGCTCCAGGTTCTTCTCCGTCTCCCCGATGTATTTACTCACCACCGTGGATAGATCGATGCGGTACAGGTCCTGGCGCAGCTCGGCGGCAATTACCTGGGCCGCCAGGGTCTTGCCCGTCCCCGGCTCGCCGGTAAACAGGGCCGCAATCCCCGCGCTGGAGGCCAGCTTCTTCCCCAGGCCCCATTCTTCCAGCACCAGGGAGCGGTGGCGCACGGTCGAGACGATGCTGTGCAGCAGCCCAATCTCTTCGGCCGGCAGCACAATGTCGGGCCAGGCGTAGCGCGGCTCCACTTTCTGCGCCAGTTGTTCCAGGTGGTGGCTGGACTGCTGGCGGGCGGCCTGGAACAGATCTTCGCTGCTATATGGCTGTCCGCTCTGGTAGCTCTGGTTGACTACGTTGAACACCGCGTTGCGAACCTGCCCGCTGGTGAGAATGTATTGCCCGGCCACGTGGCGCACGACGTCGAGCGGGACCTCGCCCTGCGCCCCAAGCGCCTGCTGCCACAGCCGGAAACGCTCCAGGCCATTGGGTTGGGGAAAAGCCACCTGGAACACGGGCCGGCTGCCCCGTTCGGACAGCCGCCAGGGCGCCTTGCTGCCCAGGATGAACAGGCCGCCAAAGTTGGACAGTTCTTCCAGCAGCACGCCGGGGACAAACCCGTGGGCGTCCAACACGGCTTCCCAGCCCCGGATGTAGGTGACCGCCCCCAGCAGGCAGGCGTCGCGGATGAGCAGGCGCAGCATGGCAGGGGTCAGCGTTTCCGGGCCGGACGCCGCCCCCAGCTGCACTTCCAGCAGCGGCAGGTGGAACTCGGCCGCCACACCCCGCGCTGCCTGGCGCTGGCGTTCTTCGTCCGGACCGGAAAAGGCCAGCAAAGGGCGGAACTCGACCAGCCGCGCCCAGTCCAAGGGGAGCGGAAGCTCCCCCGGCTCGGCGGATACGGCTTCCGCCGGGAAATAGGCCACCCAGTTTTCTTCCGGGAAATATCCCCCCAGAAGCCAGGCCACCACCGCCGGTGGAACCTCGAAATGCTGGTCCAGGCGGGGCTCGACCCACCCGTCGAAGGACGGTTGGGGGCGGATCAGGCGGTAGCGCAGCAGGACCCCGGCTGAGCCGAAACAATCCAGGTTTTCCAGGCGGGCCACCCCTGGCGCCCCCGGGTTCAACAGTTTGAGGATCAAATCCACCCCGGCCAGCTTCTGGGTGACGTCGTCCTGCAGGTAGCCGTACATGCGCTCGTAACTGCGGTCCAGCGCCGGCAGCAGGCACACCAGGAAGGCCTGATACTCGAATTCGTTCAGTTCAAAACCCTGTTTCAGGTGCGCCAGGCGCAGCTCCACGCCCATCTGCCCGGCGGCCTGCTCGATGCGCCGGCAGGTCTCTTCAGCCGCTTGCAGTACCTGGCGCAGGTCTTCTTGGTCGCCGGCCGGTTCAGGGGCACGGCGGGATGCGCCGGACAGGCGCTGCGCTTCCTGGTTAGAAATGTACAGCCCGCGGAAACGGTCCTGCGGGTCCTGACCGGCGTCCAAAGTGGCGCGTAGCATTGCCCGCACGCGGGCATCCACGCACCGCACCGTGGCATCGAGGTATTGCAGGTTGAGATCGGCGTCGTTCAAGTCTTTTTCCCCTGCCTGACAAGGTGAGTGTATATATTTCGAACCGGCGAGACGATTTACGCTTTTCTAACCGCTCAGCCGCCCAGCTGTTCCATCTCCGCCGCGCTCAGGACGAGATCAGCGGCGTGCAGGTTTTCAGCCTGGTGCTGCGGGTCCGACGACATGGGGATGGTGATCACCCGCGGCTGCGTGGTGAGCCAGGCCAGGGCGACCTGCTGGCGCGAGACCCCCCGCGCCGTGGCGATGGCCTGGATCGCCGGATTGCTCTTGATGTTGCGGCGCTTCACCGGGCTGTAGGCCGTCAGCAGGATATCGTGCTGTTGGCAGTAGTCCAGTACTCCGTTGTGGCGGTACGTGCGGTCGGGGATGCTGTATGAGACCTGGTTGGTCAGCAGCGGGGTCTCGGACAGCGCCGCGGCCTGCTGCAGCAGCTTCAGGCTGAAGTTGCTAACCCCCAGGCGCCGCACCTTGCCGGATCGTACCAGCTGGTTGAGGGCCCGGAAGGTCTCCTCCAGCTGCATCCCCATCCGCGGCCAGTGGATCAGGTACAGGTCCAGGTACTCCATCCCCAGGCGGCGCAGGCTGTTTTCGCAGCTGGTCAGCACCTGGTCGTACGACAGGTGCTGGGGAGAGACCTTGGAAGTGATCAACAGCGTCTGGCGCGGCGCGCCCAGCTCCCGGATCGCCCGCCCCAGCAGTTCTTCCGCGTGCCCGGCGGCATAACTCTCGGCCGTGTCGAAGTGGGTATACCCCAGTTCCAGCGCCGAGCGCAGCGCAGCCAGAGAGCCCGCATCCCCGGCCGGGTCGGGCGCGCCCTGCCCGCCGATCGTCCAGGTGCCGAAGCCAACTTTGGGGATCTGCCAGCCGTGCACCATCTCGTAACGCATGCGTCCATTATAGCATCGCCTCGAAACACAGGCCGGCCAGGGATGCCTGAGACGGCGCAGGGAAGCCGGCAATCCTGGCTAGAAATGTTCGGTCGGGCGTACCCCTATCGGGGCACTTTGGAAGCCCGGCCTGCTAATAGAGGGGGCTTTGCGGGCTGGGGGAGAGCGACCCGGCGTAGGTTGGCTAGAGCGATCCGGCACAGCATGCCCTTCCATCACGGAGGCCGGCCACCCCGGCGCCTTGGCCGGCCCGCGCCGGGAGCGAAAGCCAACTTGCACGTTCCCGGGCAGATCACCGGGATATGCCCGAGACGGCGCGGGTAAGCTGGCATCCCTGGCCAGCCGTGTTCGGTCGGGCATGGAAGCCCGACCTGCTGATACAATATGGTGTTTTCTCTCTCGCCCTCTCTATAGCTCGACCAGCTAAAAGAAGGGGCTTTGCGGGCTGGGGGAGAGCGGCCCGGCGTAGGTTGGCTAGAGCGGCCCGGCACAGCATGCCCCTCCGTCGCGGAGGCCAGCCATCCCGGCGCCCCAGCCGGAAAGCGCCGGGAGCGAAAGCCAACTTTCCCGTTGCCGGCCGGATCAAAGGGGGGTATGCCCGAGACGGCGCGGGTAAGCCGGCATTCCTGGCCAGCCGTGTTCGGCCGGGCATACCCCTATCGGGGCACTTTGGAAGCCCGACCTGCTAAAGGAGGTGGGCGATTACTTCTCCAGCGCTCGGCCAGCCCGCCTCGGAAGCGAAAACCAACTTCCATGCCCCCGGCCG
>JAAZNB010000418.1 GCA_012798515.1 Chloroflexota bacterium | reverse complement strand
TCCCGGAAGGAGTAATTGGCCGGGGCGATCATGATCATGTTGACCGGGTGGGACAGAGGGGTGATGAAGGAAATCGACCCGGCGATGGCGGTCACCACGGCGATGGCCTGCGGGTTGACCCCCAGGTGGATGGCGGCGCTGATGGTGATGGGCGCCACCACCAGGGGCGAGATCTGCCCGCCCATCAGCTGGGTCAACACGGCGCTCAGCAGGTAGGCGCCGGCCACCAGGCCCATCTTGCCCCACGGGGTGACCAGGCCGACGATGGCGCTGCCCATCTGCTGGGCCAGCTCGGTCTGCACCATGGCCGAGCTGACCGAGATGGTCCCGGCGATGAGGAAGATCGAGCGCCATTGGATGGAACGGTAGACCTCTTCCGGCTTCATCAGCCCGGAGACCAGGATCAGCACCGCGGCCGAGATCATGGCCAGCTCGACCGGCATCCCGGCGATCATGGCCGTCAGGCCCGCCAGGAAGATGGCCGAGACCAGGATCACTTTGGGCACGTCCAGGGCGCTGCCGTTGGTGGCGGCCTCGACCACCACCAGGTCGTGCTGGCTCTTCAAGCCGGCCAGTTTTTCCTGCGGCCCGATCAGCAGCAGGGTATCGCCGGCGCGCAGGGGAAAGGTGGCCACGTCGGTGCGATAGTTCTGCTTGTCGTGCCACAGGGCGATGGCGGTGAAGCCGTAGTTGGCCCGGAAGGCCAGCTCACGCAGCGTTTTGCCCTCCAGGTTGGAGCGCGGCGGCACGATGACCTCCACGAAAGTGGTGGCGTAGGTTTCGAAGGAGGCCTCTTGCGAGGGCCGGCGCAGGCGCAGCCCGGCCTCTTGCAGCTGCAGGGCGCGCTCTTCTTTGCCCACGATGAGCAGCACGTCGCCGGCCTGGATCTTGTATTCCGCCCCGCCCACGGGCAGGATGCGGTTGCCGCGCCGTACGCCCAGCACGGCCATGCCCAGGGTCTCACCGATGCGCGTCTGGCTCAGCGACCGGTTGGCCAGGCTGGAGCCGGGGGTGACCTCGGCTTCCCACAGGCGCTCGCGCAGGTGGTAAGTGCGCATCAGCTCGTCGCTGCTGCGGTCGGTCTGCACCGAGGGCGGTTCGCGGTCGGGCAGCAGGTACTTGCCGAAGGCGGTCAGGAACAGCAGCCCGGCGATGGCCACCAACCCGCCGGTGGGGGTGAAGTCCAGCACGCCCAGCGGCTGCTGGGGCGGCTCGGCCAGGCGCAGCAGCCCGCTGACGATGATGTTGGCCGTGGTCAGGTAGGTGGCCGCCCCGCCCAACATGGCCCCGTAAGCGATGGGGATCAACAGCTTGCTGGGCTTGATCCCCGTGCGGCGGGAGGCGGCCAGGGCGCTGGGCAGCAGCAGGGCGCCGGCGGCCAGGGTGTTCATGAACAGCGACAGCAGGGCGCTGGTCAGGGCAAACAGCCCGATCAGGCGCCGTTCGGACCTCCCGCCCAGGGCCAGCAGCTTGCCGGCAATCCAGTTGGTCACGCCGTACTTGTCCAGGCAGGTGGTCAGGATAAACAGGGCGATCAGGGTGATCACTTCCGGGGTGCCAAACCCTTGCAGGGCCTTGGCCGCGTCCTCCGGGGTGTGCGCCGGGCCCAGCACGCCCATGCCGAAGTATTGGGCCAGGCCCAATAAAGCCGCCATCGACAGGGCGGCCGCGTCCTCGCGCAGCCGGTTCATGAAGACCAGCGCCAGGGGCACGCTGAGCACGATCAAGACGTAGATTTGGGGCAGGGTCATGGGGTCCCTCCCGGGGCCGGCGCGGCGGCGCCATCCGTGGGGGCGTAGAATGAGACGGTGACGGGATCTGGCGGCATGCAGGAACCTCCTGGAAATGCGCAGCGCCTCGCGGGGACCGGGGGGCTGCCTGTCTGACTATACCCGACCCACCCCGTCGGCGCCTTATAAGAAACTTAAATTGCGTGGAAAGGATTTTAAAATCAACCTTAAGTTAAAATGATAAGGCATGGGCCGTTTTACGACGAAAGGAATGGTTTTGGGCGCTTCAGTATTGATTGTGGATGACGACGACCTGTTGAGACGCAGCCTGGCGTTCAGCCTGGAGCAGTCCGGTTTCGAGGCGCGCACCGCCGGTACGGCCGAGGACGCCATCGCCATGGCCGCCCAGAAGCGGCCGGATATCGTCCTGCTGGACATCATGCTGCCCGGCATGGACGGGCTGGAGGCCCTGCGCTATTTTCACGATAAATTGGGCATCCCGGTCATCTTCCTGACCGCCCGCCGGCGGCAGATCGACCAGATCGTCGGCCTGGAGCTGGGCGCCGACGACTACCTCCCCAAGCCCTTCGACCCGGACGTGCTCATGGCCCACATCCGCGCCGTGCTGCGCCGCACGCGGTCCGCCGCATCCCCCGGCCCGGGCCTGCACGCCGTGCAGGTGGGCGACCTGGCCATCGATCCCCGCTCACGGACCGCCAGCCAGGCCGGCCGGGCCCTGCAGCTGACCCCCAAGGAGTTCGACCTGCTCTACGCCCTGGCCATCGAGCCGGGACGCGTGCTGTCCATCGACGACCTGCTGGCGCGGGTGTGGGGCGCCGAGTACGACGGCCAGCCCCAGATCGTGTACGTCAACATCCGCTGGCTGCGCCAGAAGATCGAAACAGATCCCCGCCGCCCGACCCACCTGCTCTCCGTGCGCGGGGTCGGCTACAAGCTGGTGGCCGGGGGCCCGGGTGAAAGCTAGGCTGACCTTCCGCGGCCGGCTGCTGATCGGCCACATCCTGCCGGTGCTCCTGCTGGTGCCCCTGGTGGGGCTGGCCCTGATCTACCTGCTGGAAACGCGCCTGATCCTGCCCACCCTGGCCAATGAGATGATCGACCAGGGTATCCTGGTGGAGCGCCTGACCCGCGACCAACCCGGCCTGTGGACTTCGCCGGCCGGCGCCCAGGCGCTGCTCGACTCGGTGGATTTTCGCCGCCCCTCCCGCATTGGCCTGCTCACCCCGGGGCACGTCTTGCTGGCCACCAGCCGGCCGGACGACCGTTCCCTGGTGGGCGAGACCATTGCCCACCTGCCGGATACCGGCGGCCTGACAACGCCCTGGTGGGGCATCACCCCCGGCGACCAGGCCGGCGAGCAGATCCTGGACGTGGTCCTCCCGGTGCGAGAGGCGGATGGGCGCCTGGTGGGCCTGGTGCGCATCTACCGGCGCATCACCGACATCGAGCAGAACTTCGCTTCCCTGCGCCTGCTGGTGCTGGCCGTGCTGCTGTTCGGTCTGCTGGTTTCCGGCAGCACGGCCGTGCTGCTCTCCGAGTCGGTCAGCCGGCCGCTCAAGACCATCACACAGGCCATCGCCGCCGCACCGCTGGAAGGCCACGCCCCACCGCTGCCCGAGGTCGGGGACGACCAGTTCTCCGCACTGGCCCGCGCCTACAACCGCCTGCAAGCCCGCCGGGAGGATCTGGAAGACACCCGCCGGCAGATGTTGGCCAACGTGGTGCACGAGATCGGCCGCCCGTTGGGCAGCCTGCGTACCGCCCTGCACGCCCTGCAGGCCGGGGCGGTCCAGGACCGGCCTTTGCGCACCGACCTGATGAAGGGTATGGCCGAGCGCATCGACCGTATGGGGCGCTTGCTGGAAGACATGGCCCTGACCTACCGCGGCCTGGAGCCGCAGGAGATCCACGTGCAGGCGGTGGCGCTGGCCGAGTGGCTCGAACCGCTGCTGCCCTTGTGGGCCGAGAGCGCCCGCCAGAAGGCGCTGGACTGGGAAGCCCAGCTGCCGGAGGAAATGCCCGTGCTGCGTACCGATCCCGACCGGCTGGCGCAGGTGATCGGTAACCTGGTCAACAATGCCATCAAGTTCACCCCGCGCGGCGGGCAGGTCCGCTTCGGCGTCGCGCTGTCCGCGGAGGGTGTGGATTTGTGGGTCAGTGATACGGGCATCGGCATCCCCGCTGAGGACCAGCGCCACCTGTTCGTGCCCTTTTACCGCAGCGTGCAGCCCTCCTGGAAGGCCCCCGGGCTGGGGTTGGGCCTGTCCATTGCCAGGTCGATCACCGCTTCGCTGGGCGGCAGCCTCTCCGTGCACAGCCTCCCCGGCCAGGGCAGCACCTTCACCGTCC
>JAAZNB010000417.1 GCA_012798515.1 Chloroflexota bacterium | reverse complement strand
GTTTACGAATCTCCCTGGTCGGGCATGAGTGGGGTGTTGATCGGGGCCAAGCTGCCTCGTTTGGCAGGTTTGGACATGATCATTGGCCTGAGCCCGTACGGCAAGTTCCCCGTGATGATGGATACCTTCATCAATATGGGGTACAGCATGCTTTCTCCCTGGCAGAACATCAAACCGAGTTTCCCGATGCCGGGTGGCGGAACCACCCAGGGCCATGTCGAAGAATTAATTAAGAAATTTGGCAAGGACATCATCATTGCCGCCGGCGGCGCCATTCACGGCCATCCGATGGGTCCGGCGGCCGGCGCGCGGGCGTTCCGCCAGGCAATCGATGCCGTAATGCAAGGCCAACCTTTAGCGCAGGCCGCCGAGGAGTGCCCGGAACTGGGCGCGGCTGTACAGGCCTGGGGAATATACAGTGAGGTGAAGACAGGCATATTTGATCTGAAGGGCTGATCATCTGTCGGCGCCCGAGAGAGCCAATTTCAACCGGCTTTCCGCATGGCCGATGTATGAAAGGCGCTTCGATATCACCAATCGCAAGTTCCAAATTTCATCTTGAATGGATAGGAGAATTGCTATGGCTAAGCAGTACACGCGTGATCAGGTTATCAAACGGTTCAAAGAAACCATCCAGGCGGGGAAGCCAATTGTGATCGCCGGGGCCGGAACGGGCATTTCGGGCAAATTTGCCGAGCGAGGCGGAGCGGACCTGGTTGGAGTATACAACTCCGGTCTGTATCGCATGGACGGGAATGGCTCTTTGGCAGGCCTGATGCCCTACGGGAATGCCAATGATATTGTCATTCAGCTGGCCAACCGCGTTTTCCCGCAAATTGTAGAAGCGCCCATGATTGCCGGCATCTGTGGCAGCGACCCAACCCGTGAAATGCGCCCCTTCTTGCTACAGCTGAAGGATCTGGGCTTCTCCGCGGTGATGAACTTCCCCACCGTTGGGTTGATCGACGGGCGCTTCCGCAAAGAATTGGAAGACACCGGCATGGGCTACGGAAAAGAGATTGCGACGTTGAAGCTGGCGGCTGAATTGGGCTTCTTCACCATTGGGTATGCCTTTAATGAAGAAGAAGCGGCTCAGGTCGGAGAGGCGTGCCTGGACGTGGTCATCTGCCATATGGGCCTCACCACCGGCGGCGCGATCGGCTCCAAGTTCTCCGAGAGCGTCACCCTGGAACAGGCGGCGGATCTGGTGAACCGCATGACCAAAGTCGCCCGCAAGGCCAATCCGGACGTAATGGTCTTTGCCCACGGTGGTCCGATTTCCTCGCCCGAGGACACCACCTATATCTACGAGCACACCGAGGCAGTGGGCTTCCTGGGGGCTTCGAGTATCGAGCGCATCCCGATCGAACAGCCGCTCATGGCAGCTGTCAAGCAGTTCAAGAACCAGACGATCAAACCCAGGTAATTTTCCCAGACGTTTAATGGTATCCGCCGATACCGCCCCTTTTCGCCGGTCGCCCCGGGCGAAGAGGGGCGAATCCCTTTGCTCAACGCCCTTTACATTTGCACTGGGCGAATCCTGTTCATTGGATTTAAAGCGCAAGGAGACTGGATATGAAGAAGAAAATTCTGGTTGCAGGGATCCTCGATACGAAGGGTCCAGAAATCCAATTCCTGGCTCAACAGGTGGCGGCAGCGGGGGCTGAGGCGCGCATCTTGGAACTGAGCGTTGGCAAACAAGTCGGTTGGGCCGACATCAATCTGGAGACGATCCTGGCTGAGATCGACAAAAAACCGGAGGACCTGTATCAAGTCGACCGGCATCAAGCCAGCGCCTGGGTCACAGAGGCGGCCATCCAACACGTCAATAAGTTGTACGCCAGGGGGGAAGTGGACGGGATCATCGCGTACGGGGGATCGATGGGGGCAAGTATCGCCACCGCGGTGATGCAGTCGCTGCCGATCGGCGTGCCCAAGTTTATGCTGACGACCATGGCCTCCGGTGATATTCGCTCGTACGTGGGTACCAAGGACATCATCATGATGTACCCGATTGCCGAGGCCGGGCTAAACGCATTGACGAAACAGATTCTCACCAACGCGGCTTACGGCGTCGCCGGCATGGCCAGTGCGCCCACCCCGGATAAGACGAATGAGAAACCCCTGATCGGCTGTATGATGTTTGGCGTCACCACGCCGGCAGTCCTTCAAGCAGCGAAGCAGATGGAGAACCACGGCTACGATGTGCTCATCAATCACGCCATCGGCACCGGTGGTAAGTCTATGGAAGAATTGGTGTCCGACGGCTTTATCACAGGCCTGCTGGATATCACCACGCACGAGATCGCGGACGAGATGTTAGGGGGTGTGTTGAGCGCGGGGCCCGACCGGTTGACCGCCGCTGCCAGGCAGGGCATCCCCCAGGTGCTGGCTCCTGGCGGACTGGATTTGATCAATTTTGGCCCCAAGAACACGGTGCCCGAGCACTATGTTCAACAAACGCATCTACCCGGACGCGCAATGTACGAGCATAACCCGAATGTGACCTGCATCGGTATTTTGCCCGAAGAAGCCCACGATATTGCGGTGCACATGGCGAAAAAACTAAACGCCGCCACCGCTCCCACGGTGATGTGTGTTCCCATGCGCGGCTGGGGAGCCTGCGATACGCGCCTGCCGGATAAAGAGCTTGGCTGGGCCGGGCCTACCGCCGGGCCCACCTGGGTCTCGGACCCCGAGAAGCCGGAGTGGTCATTGCGCAGCAAATACTTTGTCGATGGCCTGCGGGAAACATTGGACCTTTCCAGGCCGAACATAGAGGTCCTGGTGACCGATATGCACATGAACGAACCGGCCTTTGCCAACCTGATGGCGGGCTTGCTCCTGGACATGCTGAATGGCCAGTGGGTCAAGGGGAATTGTGTGGATAGCCCGAAGATCACAGCTCTGTAAAGCGAGGCCCGGATGGCAAAGCGATATTCTAGGGGTGAGGTGGTGAATGGTCTGCGGGCGCAGACCCAGCAGGGCCAGGCTGTCCTCATGTTTGGAGCCGGCACCGGCTTGACTGCGAAATGTGCCGAGCAGGGTGGGGCGGATTTGATCGGGATATACTCGACCGCGATTTACCGGATGCGGGGCCAATCTTCTCTGATGGCCTGGCTGCCCTATTCGAACGCCAACGAGCACCTGCTCCACATGGCGCGTGAGATCTTGCCGGCCGTAAAACACACTCCTTGTGTTGCCGGCATCGGCGCCCACGATCCCGAACTTGACTTGGAGGCCATGTTTGATCGCATCCTTGGGTTGGGATTTTCGGGAATCAACAACGAACCTTTCGCCGGGTTGTACGGGCCGTATTTTGCAAATCAGCTTGAAAGGGCTGGGATCGGCTTCTCCCGCGAGGTAGAAATGATCCGCTATGCGCATGCCCGTGACATCTTTACCGTGGCCTGGGTCATGTCCCCGGCCGAAGCTACCCGCATGGCCGAGGTGGGCGCCGACGTCGTGGGGGCGATGATCGGCGTTACAACGGGCGGCATTTCTGGGGCGAGTGAAACCCTCTCGCTTGAGCAGGCGGCGGAAGATGCCCAGGCCATGACCCTGGCGGCCAAACAGGTCAATCCGGACGTGATCGTCCTGACCCATGGCGGCCCGTTCAGCGACGTCGAGACTGCCCAGTACTCGCTGGACCATTCGGACGCGGACGGCTACGCCAGCGGTTCAAGTGGGGAGCGGATCCCCACCGAACAGGCGGTGATTGAGATTACCCGCCGTTATAAATCAATCCGAGTCAACTAGACGGACGTGTCTTCGAGGGCGTACCTGTCCCCCGGATCGCCGGGTGGCAGGTACGTTTTTTATACTCTCTGCGGGGCATCTTGGAAGCCCGACCTGCTGATAAATAGGCGCCGGTATCGACGGTGAGCTTGATTTTCAAAAACACCCCGGCCTGTGGCGCGGCAAGGACGAGCGCCTGGCGTAGGTCGGCTAGAGCGGCGTGGCGAGATATGCCTGG
>JAAZNB010000040.1 GCA_012798515.1 Chloroflexota bacterium | reverse complement strand
GATTGGGCTGCAACCACCGCTCGACGTATTCCAGTAATGGATTCTCGCTGTTGCGCAGAGTAACCCGCGGCGACCGTCTGGTCGTGAGCGCGGGTGTAGGTAGGGTGGCGTTGAGGCGCTTATGACCTGGTGGAGGACAGGGATCTCAGCATTGACCCCCATGGCAAAACTGAGCTTTGCACCCTTTCCAGAATACGGTACAATCTCAGACCGAGGGGGGATTCTCTGTTTTTAAAGTCGTGAAGGCAGGTTTTTTATGTTGGACACCATTGCATTTGACGCCGATGATACCCTGTGGCACACCGAGACGCTCTATCGCCGGGTGGAGCGCCGCCTGACTGAGATCCTGGCCAGCTACGGCGTGGCCGCCGGGGAAACGCTGGAGGTGCTGCACCGCATCGAGGTCGACAACCTGGCCTACTTTGGCTACGGTATCCGCGGCTTCTTGCTCTCCATGATCGAGACCGCCACCCGGGTGACGGGCGGCGCCGTGCGGGGAGCGGACGTGCAGGCCATCGTCGATATGGGCCGGGAGATGACCGGCCACCCGGTCGCGCTGCTGGAGGGGGTCGAGGAGACGCTGGCCGGGCTGGACGGGCGCCGTCTGATGATCATCACCAAGGGCGACGTTCTCGACCAGGAAAGCAAGATCCGCCGCTCCGGGCTGGCGCACTTCTTTCCCCTGGTCGAAATCCTTATCGACAAGACCCCTGCGGCTTACGCAGACCTCTTCGCCCGGCACGCCATCGACCCGGGGCGTTTCTTGATGGTGGGCAACTCACTGCGCTCGGACATCGTTCCCATCCTGGCCCTGGGCGGATATGCCGTGCACGTGCCTTACCCTGACAGCTGGGCGCACGAGTCAGAGGCCGAGCTGCCCGAAGATCGGGCGCATTTCTTCGAGATCGGCAGCCTGCGCGAGCTGGCGGGCGTGTTGGAAAAGATCGAAGCCACCGGGCGTCCGGCTTGATCCGCCAGGATCAATCTGGCTGGTGGCGGGTGGTCAGGAGGCGATAGAAGACGATCCCGGCGGTCAACAGCCCGGCGCGGCGCTTTGTCCTGGTTCCAGTTCTCTACCCTATAGCAAACAAGAAGGTGGTGCAGCCTCGATTTCCGGCTACACCACCTCTCGTCCCAGCAGTCGCCTGCCAAATATTCCCGTTTACCTGACCCCACTAGGCTACCTGCTGGACTAACGTATTCACCTGTATCGGTACCATTAAAACCGCTAATTCAATCTTCTTTCCTATTTAGGATAAATAATTTATGAGCCTCACACAAGCGGGGGAAGGGGCCCGGGGTGGGTAGGAAAATCCCTACCCTAACCCCCTTCCATGGCGGCCATTTCTCGACAGGATTGGGCGCAACTGTAGCAGCTGTCGGCGCATACCTGCATAATGTCGTCGTCGGGGAACCGGCGGCAGGATTGGGCGCAGCGCTCGCAGGCTTCGGCACACACGTTGCACGTCCGGCCGTGCAGCGCAGATTCGCGCAGCATGAAATTGGCGCTCGTCTGGCAGATCTCGGCACAGTCCAACAAAAACCCGAGATGATCGGGGGTGGCCTGCTCGCCGCCCGCTTCCAGGCAGTGCATGACGGTTTGGGTGCAGATGTCGTGGCAGTCCTGGCACTCGGCGATACAATTATCCATCGCATTGCCAAACTCATTCTCCATGCTGTCATGGGCGTTGTAATCCATGGGTCTCCTCCTTTTCCAGAGCCCGGTCTGGATGTTACTCTCCCCCCTCTAGCAGTGTAGAAGATTCTCCCGGCGACAACAATGGGGAAAAATCCTACACAGCCCAGGGAAGCTCCCCTGGAGCAGATCTCATTTCCTTTTCATAGTGCCGGGCAGGCCCGGGGCCGGGTTGAAAAGCCAATTCTAAGAAAGAGCCCTGCCTTTGTTTAAAATTGCATTTGTTTAAAATTGCTGTGTAAAATTGCTATGTAAAATTGCTATGTCAAGGCTAAATAGAAATGTCCCCTGTTTTACAAAGTAGAAATGTCCCCTTCGTCCGGCGAGGGCTGCGCTTTGGCTGGCCAGCCAAGCCTGCGGTTTAGGGGTCTGAGCGAACGGGAACGGGTTTGTAAGGCTTGCGCCAGGGATGATCGGCAGCCGGTTTGTGCGCTTTTTCAGGGTGGTTCAGTTCATGGTCGATGGTCTTGGAGGATACCTCCACCGCCTGGCGCGGCTGGCGTTGGAAGAGGGTGTAG
>JAAZNB010000416.1 GCA_012798515.1 Chloroflexota bacterium | reverse complement strand
GGGTGTCTTTCCACACCGGGTCAAGCAGCAGGAGCAGGACGACGACGGCCAGGGTAGCCAGGCCGTATAGGCCAATGCCGAAGCTGAAGATGGGATCCGCCGGTGTGTAGACCATCCCGTTGAAAAAGCTGAGCGTCTGGTCGATGATGGCGTGGATGAAGGCAGCCAGCCAGATACTGCCGGTCTTGAGCATGGCGTGGCCGATGACGAACGCCAGGAGCACACAAAAGAGGGTCATCAGCAGGGTGCCTTCGACGGGATGGCCGGGGTAGTTATGGCCCATCCAGATGACCGGGTAGTGCCAGACGCTCCAGATCAGCCCGACCAGCAGGACGCCGCGCTTCTTTCCCAGGCGGGTGAGCTGCCCTTGCAGAAACCCTCGCCAGCCGTATTCCTCACCAAAGGATACGATCAGCCCGAGCAGCGAGCCTTCGATGATCATCTGGACGGCAAGGATGATCACCAGGGTGGAACCGGCTATCGGGATGCCCAACTGCGCCGCGATCAGGTCCGGGTCGACCGGGGTGCCGAGGTGGAAGAGGGCGTTCAGCCCGGTTTGCAGCCCCAGGAAGGCCACGATGGCCCCGCCGTAGATGATCCAATCCAGGAACCGCCCGCCGCGCAAGCCGGCCCGCGCGAACGCCTCGCGTCCCTTGAAAATGCGCAACAGGATCAGGCCGAGCAGCCCGGCGAACAGCAGAAAGGTCCTCAACTGCGCCAGGAGCATTTCTTGCGCCGGCGCCAATATCGAAAGGGCCGCCAGGGCCACAAAGGACAGGGTCAGCGCCATGTAGAGGTAGAAGAACCCGCGCCCCCGGTCGGCGCGCCCATCCGGCATGGGGTTGCGGTAGTAGAAGGGGCTGTCGGTGAAGACGAACATGCCCAGGAAGATGGCGAAGAAGGCCGGCAAGAACATCTGCAATTGCAGGAAGGTGATCTTGCTCGTGCTGCTGAAGCCGACGACGACTTGCAGGAGCAGGTCGAGGGCGAAAGTAAAGCCGAATGTCAGGCCGGTGAACAGGCCGACCTGTCGCCAGTTGACTTTGGGTTGGGTGGTTACGGATGAAGGTATCATTCTTTCTCCTTGTCTGATTGACCTTCGGTACGGTTGGCCGCCGGCGCGGGCTCGCTTTGCGCCGCATCGTTTTCTACCACAGGCATGACGATGGTGGCGAAGATACGGCGTTTGCGGCCGGGCGCGGGTGGATTGTTCAAATGAGGGGCGATGGCGGCGTTGATGCCGGTCGCCACGGTGATAAACTCCTCGTCGCTCAATTCGAGGGGGAATTTCTGGTAACCGACCCCGTCGGTGAGGACGTTGAGCGGCTCGGTGTTTTTGACATACAGCGAGAAATCATCCAGCAGCGTAGCAACGAAGGTGGTGAAGTAGCGCAGGTGGTCTTCGCGGCTCAGTGCGGCGAAATCCTGCGGATCCATGAAACCGCCCTGGCGGCTGAGCGTGTAGATCTTCTCGGTGGTGCCGCGCACGCGCCGCTCGGCGGCCACGACCAGGACGCCGGCCCGGGTCAGGCGGTTGAGGTGGCGGTAGAGCGTGGCCGGGGGAACGTCTCCCAGGGTTTCGGCCAGCTGTTGGGCATTCATCTTGCGGCCCGCCAGGGCCATCACGATGCGCAAGCGGATAGGGTGCAGCACCAGATCGATTACTTTTTCCATCTCGCCTCCATACCAGATTACCTACGAATATAATCATTATCATTATCGATAATGATTATATTACAAATAATGAGAATGTCAAGAGGGGATGAAAATATCCCCCTTGGGGCTCAACGGCTGGCCTCCATACAGAAGGGAGCGGCTTATTCTTTTTTGATTATTTTATGAGCGATTATCTGGGAAGATAATCAAACCGCAATTCTCGAGCAGTTGCCTCATCTGGCTTTCGAATATTTGTGCTCCGCCGATATCCATCGTGCGAACGTCGAACCCGGTCAGGACTGCACCACGCAGGTCGGCCCCCGCAAATTTTGTGTAACGCGTGGTAGCTCCGCCCAGGTCGCAGCCCATCAGGTTGGCGCGGGTAAAGTCGGCTTCGTCCAGCGTGGCCCAGACCAGGTCATTGTGAGCCAGGTTGCATTTTGCGAAATTGGCGCCGCGTAAATCGGCGTAGCGCAGTACATTGTGACTGAGCTTTGCCGAGCCGTTGAAGCTGGCCCGGAAAAATTTGGCTCCGGTGGCCTTGGAATCTTGAATGGAGATTCTAAACAGGTCTGCCCCTTCAAAAACGCAGCCGGAAAGATCGCAGTTTTGAAAGCTGGCAGAACGCAAATTGGCATGCATAAAGTTGCAGCTGGTGGAACGATCGGGTTCGAAAAAACTACAATTTTCGAACAGCGCATTTTCCAGGTTGGCATCTATAAAACGGCAATTTATAAATTTCGACGATTGGCATTTCAAATTCTCCCAGTCCACGTCTGTCATGTCTACGTTAACGAAAGTACACTGCCGGAATGACAGATCATGGGCCGCTGTTTGTACCAGTTCCATGTCGTGAAGTTCTTTATGGCTGAAATCCATGCCATTACTTAGTTGCGAAAGCACCTCATCTATGCTGATGGTCTTCTGGCCGGCGTTCATTGGGGTATCTATTCTCCCGCTCATTGGAATACGATGCATCAATTATAAAAGCGCTCTCCCGGAAGGAGGGCGCTGCTCTTGACTTTATAAGGTGGCGAATATGGGGTGGCGGGGCGGGATTCCT
>JAAZNB010000415.1 GCA_012798515.1 Chloroflexota bacterium | reverse complement strand
GGTCTCCAGCCAGCCTGGCGACTGGGATCGTGTCAAAGCGCTGGATGCAGCCACCAATATCATGCAGAAGTTCCCGGATGTGAAGGGTATCTATGCGGCCAATGACACCATGGCGCTAGGCGTGATCCAGGCGCTGGGTGGCTCCTCGACGGAAGCGGGCGTGATCGTGGTCGGCACCGACTCTGTGCCGGAAGCGGTGCAGGCAGTGCGTGACGGCGATCTGGATGCCACCATTGCGGCCTTCCCGTACGAACTGGGCTACAACGGCCTGGTCCTGGCCGTGCGCGCCCTGATGGGCCAGCAGCTTCCCCAGGAAGTCAAAGCTCCCATGGAACTGATCAATATCGACAACGTCAACGAATACTATCCCCAGTAAAATACTGTTTAGCGTATTATTGTGACCTGGATGGTGGAGGTGTTCCCCCCTCCACCATCCCCCTCTCTTTATCTATCTAATATACAATTTATTACGACAGGCGACCATGAATCCGAATCTATTGTTGGACACCATCCCGATGCTTGATTCTGCTGATGCGGACAGCTTTGCCTGCTTTTCGCTGACGCAGCGGCACCCCAACAATATTCGCAATTTACTGGAAAATGGTCCGGTTCCTTCGCCCGTGGCACAAAAATTGGAACGTCTGATTGCCGAGATCCCCTCCGGGACGCTGCGTATGTTGGAAGACGGCGGTCCGGATAGCGCCCGCTGGCAGCAATGGCTGGCTCCCTACCAGGGCAAGACATGGTTGGAAGCGCCTTACTTTTTTGCCGAAACCTACCTCTTCCGGCGGATTCTCGAGGCGAGCGGCTACTACCTTCCCGGCAGTCCCTGGTTCCAACGTGATCCGTTTGGAGCCGAAAAACACATCGAGCTCGAACGTCTGGCGCCCGCCGTGCAGGCTTTGATCCCCGCCACGGATTTCGACCGCAGCGCCGGGTGGAATGCACTCGACCTGAGCCGGCGCCTGTATTCGGCTTTGTGGGCCAACCGTATGGATCTGACCATCCAGAAGGGGCTCGCCATGGAGGCAGTCTTCACCCAGTGGTCCGACCGGGACCACCTGGTCATGGATGACAGCCGCAAATTCCTGGACTGGCTGCAAGGAAAGCGTGACTTGCGCCTAGCCTGGTTGGCAGACAACGCTGGAGCCGAGCTGTTCTTCGACCTGTGGCTGGCCGGTTATCTGTTGAGCACAGGCCTGGCCGCCGAGGTCACTTTTTACCTTAAAGACCAGCCGATTTATCTTTCGGACGCGGTGGTACCGGACGTACACGCTTTGTTAGCCACCCTGGATCGTTACCCGGACTGCCGTTCCTGGGTACTGGAGATTCAGGAGCACCTCGATGCCGGGCGGCTGCGCCTGTGCAGCGAGTCGTTTAGCACTGCGCCCCTGACGTTCCCGCAGATGGCTCCCCGCGTGCCGGCCCTTTTTCGCGCCTGTGACCTGGTGGTGCTGAAGGGCGACATCAACTACCGGCGTTTGATCGGAGACCGGGTGTGGCCGGAGGAGCACCGCCTGGAAGACCTGGTCCCTTTTATGCCCGCTCCGGTGCTGCTTTTGCGCTCTCTGAAATCGGAAATCTGTCTGGGCGTCCCCGGCGAACGGCGTGCCCGACTGGCGCAGCAAGATCCGCAGTGGATGACCAACGGCCGGTGGGGGATGATCCAGTTTTTACACCGTACGAATATTGATTCGAACCCTGTTTGTGGCTGCAACACCCAACCCTTGTGAAAGGTGAACGAGAAGGAAGATGGATACTTACGGATCTGACCTTAAGGCTTCATTGATCGATGCACTGAAGAACGCTGAAGAAAAACTGGCTGCGCGGGCCTTTAAAGCCGTGATCATGCACGATTTCTCGCTGGACCGGCTGGTGCGCCTGGACAACCTGGATGCTTTCATTGACAGCGCCCGTGATATCCATTCTCGTAAGGGCGGCATCTACCCGCACAGTTACCAGTCCAACCAGCAGGGAGGCTGCGCTGCCAACACGGCCACCACCCTCGGGCG
>JAAZNB010000414.1 GCA_012798515.1 Chloroflexota bacterium | reverse complement strand
TCCCAGATTCCATCGTTGGCGCCCTCGACGGCCAGCATGTATCGTTCTTGCGATTGGCGCACTTCCCGGTTGGCTTCATTTAAGCTATCGAGGGTGTGGTTGATCGAGCGGGCCAGTTGGGTCAGTTCATCGTTTCCCGATAAATTGACGCGCAGGGTTGGGTCGGCGGTGAGGCCGATGTGTTGCAGGTCACGACCGAGGTGCAGGATGCGCGAGAGGACGTTGCGTTCCAGGATGAAGGCAATGATGCCCCCAAAGACCAGGCAGGTGACCAGCAGCGAGATCACCAGGTAAGTGACCGTCTGCCGGCCTTCCAGGTAGACCGAACGGGGCAAGTCGATGCGCATGAGCAGGGCGGGTTGGCTGTTGACGTCCGCTAACAGCTGGTAGCTGGCGATCCGCTCGCCGTTCAGTGGTGTGGTAAAAGCCTGTGCGCCGGCCAACAGGTGCTCCCGGGCGGTCTGGAAGTCGGCCGGGAGCCGGGCGCCGTTCACCGGCCGGATCTGGATAGGCATGAGGAGCAGATCTGAAATCTGTTGGATTTCACTCTCAGATAGACGGCGGGCGATCAGCAGCACCCCGGGACTGGGACCGTCGAACGTGCTGGTGGTCACCGGCTGGGAAGCCACGACGAAGGTACCCTCGGGCAAGACCAGCAGGCCAGATTGTGTGCTGGTCAGTCCGGCGTGTTGAAACAGGCTGTCGTTGGCCAGCAAGTGGTCTAGCAGCTCGGGAGTGGGCGTATAGCGGGCGCCTTTTTCTAGATCGTATCCCTGGCTGTAGAAGATCTTCCGGGTAGGAGTCACAAAGACCATCAGGCTGAGGCGCAGGTTGGCAAACGTCTCATCCATGAGGTTGTTCTGCACGTATTGGGGTGTCTGGCCCTGCAGAAAATAATAGGTCTCATCCCAGGGCGCCCAGTCGTGGACGACCTGATCCACCTGGCTGACGCTGTTCAGGATGGATGATCGGGCGGATTGGGCCTCATGAATGGCGATTTCATTTTCCAGGCGCGCAAATCCATCCAACACGAAACGCTGGAAGGACAGGTAGAGGACAATGGTGAGACAGAAAACTGTCAGACTTAGACTGTAAAGCGTTTTAAGCCGCAGAGACATAACAGGTCATTTACCATGGCTTAGCGTAGGATTGAGCAGCCGGGGAGAATCACAAAGGGCCAGGCTTTACAGTGCCCAGGTAAGCGCTGCTGCTGGCTTGCCTGCCCGACCATTGTGAATCTTTACGGAGTAAGAGAGCGTGTCGATAGCTCCCGGCCGCCGGTAGGAAGGGTACGGTGTTGTTAAAATCATCTTAGCCAGAGCAAGGGAAAGAGGCAATAAAACCCACATAAATTAGACATATAGAGTAAATTTATGCAGGTTCCTGCCAGGACCTGATCAAAAAAAATTGCCAGTTAAAATTCGTCAAAAGCCAGGAAGGAGGCAGCGATGGCAAGGCGCCCTATCCAATGGTGAGTGAGACCCATTCCCCCGCTGCCTTTTCTGAGGCTTTTTCGCCCAGTAAGCGCGGTTTCTGGCCAAAGAACTGGAGTTTCATTACACACCCGAGCATAGCAGTGGGTTGAACATGGCTGAAGTCGAATTATCCGTTCTGATCGAACAGGGTTTAGACCCCAGGATGGGTAGCCAGGTCATGGTAACAGACGAAATCAGTACTTGGGAATCTGAACGGAACGCTGCCCGGGCAACCATCGATTGGCGTTTCACGATCCCCAATGCCAGGGCAGACTCAAGAAATTGTATCCGGTGAGAGAAGTGTAATGATGACCAAAGCTCCCCTGGCGCCCCAGTCCAGCAGCTTGTCTGCTGCAACCGGTTGTTTTACGCCAATGAACCGATGTATTCCAACCGAAACCATGTTTTTCCCAGGTAAGGGTCGTTCTATTGCGCTCATGGGGGAACGCACTACCCGAGCTGCTCGGCAAGCCCGACAATGATGCCCTCGGGGCCGCGGATGTAGCAGAGCCGAACCGTGCCCTCGTACTGCACCACTTCGCCGACCAGTTCGGCGCCGTGGGCGCGCAGGCGCGCGACGACATCGTCGATGTCATCGACGGCGAACATGATGCGGCGAAGCCCGAATGCGTTCACCGGGACGTTTTCGGGCCCGGTTTTGATCGCTTCTGGCGTGTGGAACTTGTCCAGCTCGATCCGTCCGTGGCCGTCCGGAGTGCGCATCAGCGCGAGGGTAGCACGGACGTTCTGAAGGCCGATGAGACGATCCACCGAAGGTCCCTCGACGATCGTCTCGCCCTCCAACTCCATACCAAGCTCGACAAAGAATGCCTTCACAGCTTCAAGGTCGTCGACCACGATGAGCACATTGTCCATCCGCTGAAGTGTCATGTCTCACTTTCCTCCGTTTGACTGGATAGGTCATTTCCAGGCGGAGCCTTTCGTCCAGCCGCATTCGACGGTGGTGTCAAAGCGGCTTC
>JAAZNB010000413.1 GCA_012798515.1 Chloroflexota bacterium | reverse complement strand
GGCTCAATGGTTCGAGCAAGGCCTGCCCCGCGTGGAGACCAGCCTGCTGGTCTGCCTCCCCGGGCTGTTCAGCCCTCCAGGCGGCCAGCAGCCCGGCCACATAGGCCGGTTCGATCCCCGCGGCGGCGGCCTGGGAGAGCAGCTGCGCCATGGGCGCTCCTTCGTCGATGAAGATGCGCACAAAGCCACCCGGCCTGGCCAGGGACAGGGCCACTCCCAGCCCGCTTACTGCTTGCTCTACCTGGCCTACAGCCTGGCAGGCCAGCGCCCGCAACAGCCCAGCCGCGAGACGTTCATCCGCCCAGGCCCTGGCCTGCGCTTGCTGGCATAGCGTTTCCAATACTTCGAGGGCGCGGGCAGCTTCCCCCGCGGCCAGGTAAACCCGGGCTTGGAGAATAGGCAGCTCGTACTGCCCGGCCAGCCGGGCGGCCCCATCTACATCACCATGGCGTAACAGGGCCAGCCCCCTGACGCCGGCCACGGCCGGCAGCCGGCGGGGGAAATCATAGCGCCGGGCGAACTGCTCGGCCTCGGTCGCGTGAGCCAGGGCCCCGGTCACGTCCCCGCGGGCGAGATCCAGGTGGGCCATGAACACCTGCCCGGCCGCGTAGCTGTCCATGCCCATTGCCTGGCGGGTCAGGTCGAGGCACACCTGGGCGTGGTTTTGAGCACGCTCCAGATCGTTCCACTGGTAATAGATACGCGCCAGTCCCAATTGAGCCTGGCCAGCAACCGGCAAAGGCTGCTCTCCCGCCTGGTCCAGGGCGTTTTGATAGGTCTGGGCTGCCTGGTGCAGTTGCGTGTCAGTCTCCTGCACGCTGCCCAGGCCGATGCCAGCCGATAGTGCAATGATAAAATTCCCCGAAGCCTGCCCGGCGTCTACGGCCTCACGATAGGCCCGGCCGGCAGCGTCCCGGTCTCCCTGTATCTGGTAAGCAATGCCCAGTTTCCACACCGTGGCGGTGCGCACCGATAGGTTCTCGGGATGCAGATATTCCAGGGCGCGTTGCGATTGGGTGATGATGTCCTCGACCCGGTTCTGGGTCGCCGCGATCAAGGCTCGGATGGCCGCGATGTGGCCGGTCAGGTTCTTGCTCTCTTCGTCGTGGTCCGCATTGGACAGGGCCGCCTCCGCGGCCTGCAACCTGGGTTCCACGCCATCCAGCTGGCCGGTCATCGACAGGGCCGAGGCGTACATCACCCACAGCCCGGGCCGGGCGTCCAGATCCGCAGCCGGCAGCGATTGCAGCCAGCTCAACACCGGGTTCACCGCCCCGCGAAAATGTAAAGGCATGCCTTTGCCCTGCACCAGGCGCGCTGCCAGGTCCATGTCCCCGGCGGCCACGGCGTGATGAAAGGCTTCCTGATCCAGATCGTGCGCCGCGTACCACAGACTGGCCCGCCGGTGAATTTCAGCCGCCCCATCCGGCTGCTGCTGCCCCAGGCGTTGGCGCAGCAGATCGGCGAACAGGCGATGGTAGCGATACCACTGGCGGGTGTCATCCAGGGGCATAATAAACAGGTTGGCCTGTTCGAGGTATTGCAAAGCCGCCTGCCCGGAAATGGCAGGGGAGCATAGGACGGCGTCGCACAACGCGGCGCACATGCGCTCGAGCACTGACGTGCATAGCAAGAAATTCTGGATGGCCTCGGGCTGCTGCTGCAAGACCTCCTCCACCAGATAATCCATCACGAAACGATGGCTGCCGGTAAAGGACCGGATGAAACCGTCCACATCGGCCTGGCCCTGCAACGAGACGGCCGCCAGCTGCAAACCGGCAATCCAGCCCTCGGTGCGGGTCTCCAGGGCCTGGATCTCCCGGTCAGACAGGCTCAAGCCCATCACCTGGTTGAAAAACCCGTTCGCTTCCGGCGGGCTAAAACGCAGGTCGCCGGCGCGCAGCTCGGTCAGCAGGCCGCGGGCGCGATACCGCGCCAGCGGCAGGCGCGGATCCTCGCGGGTGGCCAGCACCACATGGGCGTTGGCCGGCAGATGTTCGAGTAGAAAGAAAAGGGCTTTTTCGATTGGCCCGCTATCGATGACGTGATAATCGTCCAATACGAGGACCATATCCCCCGGCGCAGCTGCCATTTCATTAAGCAGGCCGGTCAACGCGGCTTCTCCTGCAGGCGGCTGGGGAGATTGGAGCGCCACTAGCAGTTGTTCACCCACACCCGGTAAAGCTGTGCGCAGCGCAGCCACCAGGTATACCAGAAAACGGCCCAGGTCGTTGTCGGCTTCGTCCAACGACAGCCAGGCCACCGGACACCGCAGGCCGGCTGCCCACTGGCTGACCAGCGTGGTTTTCCCAAAACCGGCCGGGGCCGAAACCAGGGTCAGCTTTCCATGCAGGCTGGCATTCAGCCGTTCCACCAATTGGGGACGGAGAACTGTCCTGGGCCGGGGCGGAGGCCGGTACAGCTTGGTGGCTAGAATAGGCAAAGTCATGGGTTTATTATAGACCAGCCCGCGGATAAGCTGCCGTCACCGGAAGGGTTGATTATTTCCGCTTATCGTCAGGGGACGAGCGCGCCACCAGGATCAGTACCACCGACACGATGATCAGGTAAACAGCGATCACGACAAGGATTTTTAGAATCACGTTCCTGGGCGCTCCCTTCGGGACCCGGTACTTTTCAAACAGTCAGTCTCTATAGTGCCTTCGCCATGTAACCAGGCATCCACCGGCGCCCAGGGCCAGAAGTACAACCACGACCCCGCGCAGTACGTCCCCGGGGAAAGCCTGTACCGCCAGCACAGCCAGTGCGATGAGCAAGGCGCCGCCCAGGACACTCCACGACAGCCATTCCAACCGGCGTTCGAGACGGTCTGTGGCGTCCAGATGGATCTTCAGCCCTTCGCCACGTTCGATACGCTCCAACACCCGGTTCCCGGCGCGCGGCAGGCGGTTGGCCAGCTCACCCCAGGCGGCCCCACCCAGCAGAACATCCCGGGCCCAACCCGGGCCGGGCGCCAGCATACGCCACACCAACCGGCGTACGAAAGGCTGGGCCACGGCGAACAGATCGAATTCCGGGTCCAATTGCACGCCGATCCCCTCTATCATGGTCAACGTCTTCGCCAACAGCCCCAGGTCTCCCGGCAGGCGCAAATGATACCGGAAAGCCACCGGCATGATTTCTTCCACGACCTGGCGGGCGTGAATGTCCTTGAGGGAAAGCGAATAATACTTCCCCAGCAGGCGGCTGATCTCACGCCCCAGCCCGGCTCGATCCACTTCCCCGGAGGCGGCTCCCATCTGGACCAGCTGATCTACAATCCCGTCGGCATCCAGTGCGGCTGCTACCAGGTACAGGCGGATGAGATCCCGCCGCTCACGCTCGCTCAGAGAGCCGACCATGCCAAAATCCATGACGCCGATTACTTCACCGGGTAAGACCCGGTAATTCCCCGGGTGAGGATCGGCATGGAAAAAGCCATCTTCCAACACCGCCGTGATGATGATGCGCGCGCTGTTGACCGCGATGCGATGCCGGTTATATCCGGCAGCTTCCAGAGCGGGGATATCGTCGATCTTGATCCCCTGGATGCGCTCCATGACCAGGACGCGCGGGCTGCTCCAGTAGACACGCGGGATAACGAGAAAAGTCTCACCGCTAAAATTCTCGCGGAACCGGTCGGCATTACGCCCTTCACGGCGGTAATCCAGTTCGTTGCGCAAAGTGTAGGCGAATTCCTCCGCCATGCACGGGAAGTCATACACCTGTCCCCAGCGGGTCGCTTGGGCTCGATCGGCCAATGCAGCCAGAATCTCCAGGTCGGTTTCGATGACTGCGCGAATGCCAGGCCGCTGGACTTTGACCACCACTTCCTCGCCGCCCGGTAAGCGGGCGGAATGCACCTGCCCCAGGGAGGCGGCTGCCATGGGAGTTGGATCGATGGATGAAAAGGCCTGCTCCGGGTCGCATCCCATTTCTTCTACCAGCACTGCCCGGATGGTCTCCCATGGCAAGGGAGGAATGGTGTCTTGCAGTTTGCCCAGCTCGGCCAGATAAGCAGGCGGTAACAGATCGGGGCGGGTGGAGAGGATCTGACCCAATTTTATAAAGGCCGGGCCCAGCTCTTCGAGCGCCAGGCGGAAATGGAGGGCCAGGTTTTCGGGGGGTGTCGAGTGCGCCTTACCCCACCCGGGTTCCAGTTGCTCGATCACAAACCCAAACCCGTGGCGGACAAAAACTCCGGCGATGGCCTGTGTCCGGCGCCAGCGACGGAGTGGAAGACGATTGGCGACCATCCTCTCCCTCCCCATCAGGCCCTGGCGGTAGTAGCATATGCTGTGGGCAGAGGCCAGCGCCGCGGTCCGTCCAGGAGCGACTGGATTGCCTCCAGGTGCTCTTCGGCAGCCTGCTCGCCGGCTGCGATGAGCTCGTCCACCCGGCTGTACCCCACCATTGAATTGACGTTGGATGGCAGGGTCGGGCACAGCAGTACGTCAGGCGGGAAGCGGCGCAGTTTTTCTTCCTGAGCCGTATGGCGTAAGGTGTACAGGGTATCGTCGATGACTTCCAGCGTGTTGGCCACGCCCTCCGGAATCCAACGCCGGTCGCCAATCCACTGGCCGATGCCGGCGCTGTGAGCCAGTCCAATGTCCACGGCAATGACCTCCTCCGCCCCCATACCGGCGGCCACGTCGACCGGCAGGTTATTGAGCACGCCGCCATCCACCAGGCAGCGCCCGTTGGTTTCCACCGGCATGAAGACCCCGGGCAGCGAGGTCGTGGCGCGCAGCGCCAGGGCTACCGGCCCCTCGCGCAGCACGACTTCCTGGTGCGAGCGTAGATCCACAGCCACCAGAGCCAACGGAAGCCGCAATTCGGAAAAAGTGAGCTCGCCAAACTCGTACTGAAAGAAAGCCATCATGCGCCGGCCGCGAATCAGGCCCCCATTGGGCAGGCCCGGGTCCACCAGGCGCAAAATACTGCGTTTATGGGTTATGCCCAACGCTTCCCGCTCCAAATCACGCGAGCTCATGCCCGCCGCGTAACCGGCGGCAATCACCCCGCCCATACTTGTCCCGGCCAGGTAATCTATCGAGATACCTTCGCGTTCCAAGACACGCAACACGCCGATGTGCGCCAGCCCACGCGCTCCACCGCCGCTCAAGGCCAATCCAATGGATGGCCTGGTTTTTACGTTTTCGTTCATGGATATAGCTTTCATCACTACCAATCATCTCTTTCAGATGGGCTGGCCGAAAACCCGGCCGGCCAACCTCGGAGCTCAGGAAACCAGCGGGCGTTTACCTGAGCTAAAAATGCACAACTGTTTCACCCTACACGCCAACAGAGGCTCCTCAATCCCCTCAAACGAAGTGAATCCGGCCCGAGGTTGTTCTCCAGCATGCCTTCTCAGCCACGTTTATCCTGGAGTTATTGCCCCTGTCACATTCTGACTGTGGTCTCATCGATCCACGCAATTCAGGGATTCCTTTCCGCTGGCAAATCAGGGCTGTATATTGCAATCCCAACCGTTCCTGGGCCCACGTGTACCCCAATCACAGGGCTTAATTCCAACGTGATCAGTTCTACACAATCAAGTCGTTTCTGTATTTCATGGCGGAGCTCATCCGCAAGGTGAGCACTATTGGCATGGACGATACCCACATGAACCCGGCGGCCGCCAGCCTGTTCCATGGCTAAGGAGACCAGACGCTGCAAAGCTTTGCGCCGGGTGCGTACTGACTCCAATGCGTCGATTTTGCCTTCCGGATTGATGAATAAAATCGGCTTGATCTCCAGCGCTGTCCCCAACAGGCGCGCAGCTCCATTGATTCTTCCCTCCCGATGCAGATACTTCAATGTATCCACGGCAAAAAATGTATGCCCTCGCCGGGCCATATCCTCAGCCATGTGGCGTAATTCGGCTAGTGACCTTCCTTGCGCAGCCGCCCGCGCCACAGCTTGTACGATCATGGCCTGCCCCACAGAGGTAGTTCGCGTATCGACAATTTCGACCGGGAGCCGGGTATACTCACCCGCGGCTGCCTGGGCAGCGGAGACCGTGCCGCTGAT
>JAAZNB010000412.1 GCA_012798515.1 Chloroflexota bacterium | reverse complement strand
TCCAGTACACGTATCTCGACCATAACCCCTCCCCATCCCAGATTCAGGTCGAATTATACCGGACGCGGCCCCGTCCGGCCCGCCCCAGAAGCGAAAGCCAACTTGCACGTTCCTGAGCGGATCTTTGGGGTATGCCCGAGGCGGCGCGGGGTAGCCGGCTTCCCTGGCCGGCCGTGTTCGGTCGGGCGCACCCCTATCGGGGCGTTGTAATACCCCTGCGGGGCACTTTGGAAGCCCGACCTGCTAAAAGAAATTGGCCATTTTTACCCCTTTCGGAGCACCTTAGAAGCCCGACCGGCTAAAAGAGGTGGTTCTGCGGCCGGGGGGAGACCGGCCCGGCGTAGGTTGGCTAGAGCGATCTGGCAAAGCATGCCCCTCCATCGCGTAGGCAGGCCACCCCGGCGCCCCGGCCGGCCCGCACCGGAAGCGAAAGCCAACTTGCACGCTCCCGAGCGGATCTTTGGGGTATGCCCGAGGCGGCGCGGGTAAGCCGGCTTCCCTGGCCGGCCGTGTTCGGTCGGGCATGGAAGCCCGACCTGCTAAAAGAGGTGGTTCTGCGGCCGGGGGGGAGACCGGCCTGGCGTAGGTTGGCTAGAGCGATCTGGCAAAATGCGCCCCTCCATGGCGGAGGCAGGCTGCCCCGGCGCCCCGGCCCGCCCGCACCGGAAGCGAAAGCCAACTTGCACGCTCCCGAGCGGATCTTTGGGGTATGCCCGAGGTGGCGCGGGTAAGCCAACGCCCTTTGCCGGCCGTGTTCGGTCGGGCGCACCCCTATCGGGGCATAATATGGAAGCCCGACCTGCTAATTCAAAAAGTTCTGCGGCCTGGGGGGAACCGACCTACGCCTGTCAAGCGGCTTTGCGGACAGTCGTGCGCCGGCCCCCCAGCTGGACGGCCAGCATCCCCACCACCGCCACCGCCAGGCCGGCCACTTCTTGGGCCGACAGGCTCTCCCCCAGGAAGATAACCGCCAGGAGGGGGATCTGCACCAACATGGAATTGTTGATCACGCTGGATTCCGCTGCCGAGAGCGTGCGCAGGGTATGGTTCCACAAGGTAAAGGCAAAGGCCGTGTTGACCACCGCCAGCCAGGCCACGATCAGCCAGTGCGACCAGCTCAACGCCGGCCAGGGCTGCTGCAGCAGGCCGCCCACCAGCAGCAGCGGGCCGCCGATGCCCATGCTCACCACGGTGACCGCCAGGGGGGGCAGGGCGCTGGAACGGTTGATGGAACGCCCCAACAACGAAGCCGCGGCGTTGGATACCATACCCAGTACGGCCACGCCCATCCCGAGGGCCATGTTGCCTGCCAGCTGCACCGGGTACAGGTAAACCACGGCGCCTACCACCGAGATGATGATGCCGGCCCACTGCACCCGGCTGCTGCGCTCTCCCAACAGGCCGATGCCCAGGAGCGCCACCACGATGGAGGTTAAGCTAAGCGCCAGGTTGACCGTCACGGTGGGCAGCAGGGTCAGGGCCAGGAACTGGGCGCCCTGGGTGAGGGTGTACATGACCACCCCCAGCAGCGCCAGGCGCCCCCACTGCCCGGGCGCCAGGTTGCGCAGCGCCGCGGCCGCCGGCGAGCGTAGGAACAGGGGCAGCAGGCACAGGCAGGCCAGGGTGTAGCGCAGCCCGGCAAATGTCAGTGCGGGGAGTTCGACCAGCCCAATCTTGATCAGCACCCAGGAGGTGGACCATAAGAATGTGACCAGCAGGGCTTGCAAGACAGCGCGGCGATGAGCAGACATGGTTGGAGACAGGGATTTAAACATTGCGAGCACCTTTCTTTGGATAGAGACACGTTTAACAATGCCAACCTATCCCCTCGGGCATTTTGTGCCAGCAGGTGCTCACCGTTTCCGGTTGTGTAGCGCTCGGTCCAGGCCCCCGCAGGGCGGAACCCTAGCTACCTTTCAGTTGACTGAAAGACAATCTTTCAGTTGTTGTGACCATTATAGCATGCCCTCTGTATGCGTACCGCGGGCCCCTTGCCAGGCAGGGTACGTCTCTCTACCTGCCGTGGCGCCTTCATCCATCTTGAACAGTCGGGCATGGAAGCCCGACCTGCTGAACTGCCGTGGCGCCTTCATCTGCCTTGAACGGTCGGGTGTGCCCATAAGGGAGCATCCAGGAGGCCCGAACCGGGCGACCAGGATGCTTGTCAGGCCAGGCGCCCCTGGGCCGGCAAAAGGCCCACTTTGCGCCTGTCGAAATATTGCGCCCGGTTTATAATCTAAGAAAACCAATGCTCAGGAGTACACCATGACCACGGAATTAAGTCCCAGCGCCCAACGCGTCCAGCAGGCGCTGCAAAAACTGGGAATGCCCCTGGAAGTCGTCGAACTTCCCGACTCGACCCGCACCGCCGTGGAAGCGGCCCAGGCCATTGGCTGCCAGGTGCAGCAGATTGCCAAATCGTTGATCTTCAAGGGCAAACACAGCGGCTCCCCGGTGCTGATCATCGCCAGTGGAACCAACCGGGTCAACGAAAAACGGGTCGCCGAGCTGCTCGGGGAACCGATCGAAAAAGCCAACGCCGACTTCGTCCTCCAGCACACCGGCTTCGCCATCGGCGGCATCCCCCCGGTAGGCCTGGCCGAAAATATGACCACGCTGATCGACGAAGACCTGCTCCAGCTGAATGAAATCTGGGCCGCGGCCGGCACGCCCCACGCCGTCTTTCGCCTGATCCCCGCCAACCTGGAACAGATGACCGGAGGGCGCGTCGGGAAGGTCGCATGACCGCAGAACGCCGGCAGCCGGCCGTGAACGGAAGAGCCTTGCTCGGCGCCCTATGGCTGCCGCTGCTGTTTTGGATCATGGTGGTGTTCTTCGTCACCCTGTTTGGCTACCCGGGTGTGATCTGCATCACGCCCTTTGCCTGGCTGCTGGCGGTCCCCGTCGGCCGGCGCTACGTTCTACTCTCCGGCGCCCAGGAAGCCGTAGCGCAGCGCAGGTCGGCGGCCCTGGCCGGGGGCCTGCTCGGCCTGCTGCAAGGCCTCACCTTCATCGTCGTCATCCTGACCAACGGGATGAGCCTCCCCTAGCAAGGTCTGCACACCGCTCTCTCGGGCGCCGGGACGATCGTGCTGGGAGCCCTGTTGTGCGCCGGCCTGGCCGCTTTGACCGCTCGCCTGCAGCAGCGCAGCATTGCCGGCCAGTAACAGAGCCTGCTATCTGGTCTGAAGACAGGTGATCTTATGGAATTTGATATCCGCCCCGCCCACCTGGAAGACGCCGCCGGCCTGGCCGAGATCTTGATCCAGATCGGTTGGTTTTCGGCTTTGAAAGACGAGACCCCCGAACAAACCCGCCAGCGCGTCGCCCGCCACTTGCAGATGTGCCTGCAAGACGACAGCCACACCCTCTACGTCGCCGCAGAGGTGCGCACCGGGCGCCTCCTGGGGTACGTGGCCGTGCACTGGCTGCCCTACCTGATCCTCTCCGCCCCGGAGGGCTACGTCTCGGAATTGTTCGTCCACCCGCAGACGCGCGGGGCCGGTGTGGGCCTACGCCTGCTGGAAAGCGTCCAGGAAGAGGCCCTGCGCCGCGGCTGCTGCCGCCTTTCCCTGCTCAATTTCCGCAACCGCGAATCTTACCAGCGGGGTTTTTACGCCAAAGCCGGTTGGGAAGAGCGCCCCAACGCGGCCAATTTTGTCTACCTGGTGACCGAAAAAACATGAAAACCGGTTGTGGACTGCATACCGACGACATCCCCCGTTATCGCCCGGACCTGTGGCGGCTGCAAACCCTGGACCTGGAAAATTTCCTCTTCAGCGGCTTTGCCGACCAGGCCGAGGAGCGCCTGCCCGAGATCTGCCGCAGCTTGCAAGGCTACCCCGGCGAGCTGTTGGTCAGCGGGCCCTACGTGGACCTGAACCCCGGCAGCCCCGAACGCCTGGTGACGGCCGCCTGCCAGGAACGCTTCACCCAGGCGCACCGTTTTGCCACCGCCCTCGGCGCCGGCGAAATGGTCTTCTGCTCCACCTTCCTGCCCATCATCCGCCTGCCGGCGTACGAGGAAGACTGGGTGCACCGCAGTGTGGCCTTCTGGCGCACTTTCCTCGACCAGGCCGGTTGCAGGGTGCGCATTTCGCTGGCCAACACCTTCGAAAGCGACCCTTCCCGCCTGGTACAGGTGGCCGCCGGGGTCGACAACCCCGCCTTCGGGCTGACCTTCGACCTGGGCCATTACCTGGTCTACGGGCAAACCCCACTGGAGAGCTGGCTGCACGCCGTGGCGCCCTACTGCCAGACCGTGTACGTGCACAGCAACGACGGCGCGGTCGACCAGCACCTACCGCCGCAGCAAGGCGTCCTGCAGGGGCAGCAGCTGCAAACAGCGGCGCGCTGCCTACCGGCTGGGACACGTTTCGTCGCGAAAATGAACGACAAGGCCGGGCTGCGCTCCAGCCTGGATTGGATCGAGGCCGCCCTGGCCGGGAGTGGTACAGCATGAATGAGATCGTCCTCACCGTCTTGCCCGATGAACTGGCCGTGTGCCGCCTGGAACCCACCAGCGCCGTGCCCGCCTGGCTGTTCGAATTGTCCTTCTTCTCACTGACCCGCACCGCCGAAGAGATCTCCATCGTGCTGCCCGCAGTGCGGGCCCTGCCGGGATGGAGGTCAGAGGCCGGCTGGCGGGCGCTCAAGGTCAGCGGCCCCCTGGATTTCTCCCTGACCGGCATCCTGGCCGGGTTGAGCGGCGCCCTGGCAGCGGATGGCATCAGCCTGTTCGCCCTCTCGACCTACGACACCGATTATCTGCTGGTGCGCAGCGCCGACCTGGAGGCCTCTGTCCATTCGTTACGCCGGCGCGGCTATATGATCCTCTAGATGGAGTACCCCGTGATGAGTTCCGCTCCCCTCCCCCTGGGAAAAATTCCACCCGAGCTGTTGCGCGCCCTGCTGGCCCTCAACACCAACAACGACCCCAGCGTGGTGGTCGGCCCGGGGGTCGGCGTTGATTGCGCCGTGGTAGAAGCCGGGGAGCGCCTGCTGGTATTGAAAACGGACCCCATTACTTTCGCCACGGACCAGATCGGCTGGTACTGCGTGCAGGTGTGCGCCAACGACCTGGCGACTACCGGCGCCCGGCCGCGCTGGTTCCTCTCTACCCTGCTGCTGCCCGAAGGATATACCACCGCCCAGATGGTGCTGGACATCAGCGGCCAGATCGGCCAGGCCTGTGCAGACCTGGGCATCAGCGTGGTCGGCGGGCACAGCGAAATCACCCACGGGGTCGACCGCCCCCTGCTGATCGGCACCCTGATCGGCGAGACGGACCGGGCGGGCCTCGTGCGGCCCGGCGGTATCCGGCCGGGCGACCGCCTGCTGCTGACCAAAGGTGCGCCCATCGAAGGCGCCAGCCTCCTGGGGCGGGAGTTCTCCGCTCGCCTGGCCGGCGCATTGAGCCAGGCAGACATCCGGCGCCTGGCCCACTTCTTGTACGACCCTGGAATCAGTGTGGTGCGCGATGCCCGGGTGGCCCTCCAGGCCGGCGGGGTCACCGCTATGCACGACCCGACGGAAGGCGGGGTCGCCACGGCGTTATGGGAGCTGGCCCAGGCCGGCGGCTGTACCCTGCGCTGCGACCTGGACAAAATCCAGGTCCCCGAGCTGGCCCGGCGCGCCTGCGCTGCCGTGGGCATCGACCCGCTGGCCACCATCGCCTCGGGCGCCCTGCTGCTGGCCGTGGACCCGGGCGCACAACAAGCCGTGTGCCGGGCCCTGGAAAACGCCGGCATCCCCTGCATGGTCATCGGCCGCGCCGAGGCCGGCCCGGCCATGGTGTGGCGGGCGACCGCCTCCGGCTGGCTGCCCCTGGCACTGCCCGAACGGGACGAGATTGCCCGGTTATACGAATCGTTTTAAGCAAAGGATTTCCGCATGTCCGAACCGGTCCCCTTAGAAACGCCTTTTCCGGACTCGTACTGGGTCATCCCCGGGCACCTGCTGGCCGGGGCCTACCCTGGTACGCGCCGCTCCGAAGAAGAGACCCGCCGCCGGCTGCGGCGCATGATCTCTATGGGGATCAATTACTTCCTGGACCTGACCCAGACGGAGGAACTCCAGTCTTACCACCCCCTCCTGGACCAGGAGGCGGCTGCGTTGCAGCGCCCCGTGGAACATCACCGCTACCCCATCCGCGACCTGGACATCCCGGTGGAACAACAAATGGTGGAGATCCTGGACGCTATCGACCAGGCGATCCTGGCCGGGAAGGTCCTCTACGTGCACTGCTGGGGCGGCATCGGCCGCACCGGAACCGTCATCGGCTGCTACCTGGCCCGCCACGGCCTGGTCGGAGACCAGGGCCTGAAGTACATCGCCGAACGGCGCCGCAACATCCCGGATTGGATCTACCGCTCACCGGAAACGGAAGCGCAGTGGGCCATGGTGCGCAACTGGCCGGCGGGTAAATAGGCCCGGAGAACCGCTGCGCCAGGCAGGCGTCTCCGCCTCTTGAGGAATGTGCGGCTTCTTTAAATATTTTCGGATAACGATTATGCCTTATCCGACACCAGGAAGGCCACGGCGCGGGATTCGTCTTCGTTCATGATCATGCGCAGGAAGTGCCGGGGGAGATAATCGCTGACCCGGACCAGGCGCAGCGCATTTTTCAGCCGATCTTCCACATCGATAAACTGGTCCAGCCGGGAGGGCGTCTTGTAGAAAAAGTCCCGGTTGAACACGGCCGCGGGATCCTCCATGTAGATCGCCAGCGGGTAGATCTGTCCTTCCAACAGGTCCTGGAAGAAATGCGTCCCCAGGGAAGGCTCCGGCTCGGCCCCAAAGCCGGGACCGGTCAACTCGATCAGGCTGCGGGCGTTGTAAATGTCGCCGTAGGCAATCGGCACGCCCAGGTCGGAGTTGGAACTGCCCCAACGGCCCGGACCGACGCAGATGAAGGATTCCCGCGCCAGGGCGGCATTCAGGCGGCCGATGGCGCGCCCCAGCTCGTAGCGGCTGTTGAGCGCCCCCAACCCATAGTAGCCTTCCGGCGGCACGAACAGGACGTAATCGACGCGGTCGATGTAGCCCTGGGGCACCATGAAATTGGTCTCCAGGACGATATCCTGCGCTTTGAGTTCGGGAGGGATGGGCTCCTGCTCGATGGCCAGCAGGTGGCTCTGCGGGCGGCATTGCAGCACGGTGAGCTGCAAATGCGGCGTTCCGGACTCGGCCTGCTGGATCTGCAGCGTAAATTCCAGGTCGACCGGGCCCTTGTAACTACGTTCCAGCACGTTCAGCACGTGGCGCATGATCTCGGCAAACGGCGTGCGGCGCAGCAGCTCATCGAAGGTCAGCACCAGGCGGCGCTTGTCTCCACCCAACACGTTGCTGCGCAGGGTCATGAAATAGCCATCCTCTTCCAGCTGGGCCAGGTAGCGCAGCGGCGGGTAGTGGGAAGTGATTACGTCGTGCACCGCCAGGGTCTTGATCTGGTTGTCCTGCAGATCGATCAGGTCGACGTACTGTTGAGAGTAACGCCGGATCGACTTGGGTTCGTTGGAAGGCCGCAGCAAGGGATGGCTGAGGGCCACCAGGCGGGGGAAATCGTTGCCCACCCGGTCCACGGCCCGCGTGCCCAGGCCCCACACCAGGCGCACGAACCCGTCGTCGCGGCGGATCTGCGGCGCCCAGCGGTACAGGTTGCGGCTGAAGGCCACCCCGGCGGCGTGGGGCAGGTAATAGCGCTCGAACTTTTCCCCCTCCACCGCCTGCAAAATCAGCGCCATGCGCTCGTCGTAGTCCAGCAGGCCCCGGCTGCGGCGGTACAGCAGGGCGTTGGGGTTGAGCGTGGAGGCAAAGATACACGCAATGGCTTTGGTCAGCGCTTTGAGGTTCTCTTTTAGCGTCCCCTGGTTGGGCAGGAAGATGCTCTCGTACTTGCCCGCAAAGGCCGTGCCGAAGTTGTCCTCCAGCAGGCTGGAAGAGCGCACGATCAAGGGTTTACGCCCGATATTGATCAACACCCCTTGCAGGCGTTCCAGGAAATCGGGCAGGAAGGCTCCCCGCTCGAATTCTTCCAGGATCATAGGGTACTCGGCGCGCATCTCTTCTTCCGTCTTGTACTTCTGGTCGTTCCAGTGCACCAGGTTGTTGATCGACATGAAGTTGTACATTTCGTCCGAGCCGATGTAATACGAATCCGGCCAGCGCAGGCAGGAGCGGATCTCCGGGTCGGAAGAATCTTTCAAGATGCGCAGCGCCAGCAGCATGCCGGCCGCCTTGCCGCCGATGCGCCCGCCGCCGATCTTGCGCCGCCGGATCTCGGCCAGGTCGGAGATGGTGAACCATTCCTTGGCGATGTTGACGTAGCGCAGCTGGTCGCTGATCATGGTGCGGATCAGCACCACTTTCGATTCCTGCAGGCGGGCCTCGAAATGACTGCGCTCGGCCGTTGGCATGCGCTCGATGGTCATGGCCTGCTCGAAGACCAGCTCCTGCGGCGCCAGCTCGGGATTGATGGCGGTCATCAGGTCGGTGAAATTCATCCCCCGCTCGCTGAGCACCTCGTTGATGATGCGCTCGAACTCTTCGAAACCGAAATGCTGGCTGAAAATAACGTCGGTCAGCTGGTCGCGCACCCGCGACAGGCGCAGCTCCCACACGTGGGGTGGCTCTTCGCGGAACGGGTCTTGCAGGCCCTCCCGCTGCTGGGAGTGGATCGCCGCCCGGCGGGCCTCCGCTTCGAAGCTCTGCGGCTGGATGATGCCGCGCTCGAACAGCGTGCGCCGCATTTGCGCCCGGATGCGGTTGCTGAGGATCGGATACTGGGCCAGGGCCAGGTAGATGCTCAGCAGGCGGTCGGTCGAGCGAGTGGGGAAGGTCATACGGTTTTAGGTAAAAGGGCAGATAGTACACTCCCTCTCCACAGGCGGAGAGGGAGGCTGGACGAAACGGCAAGCGCCGGGTTGGCGAACGTAAAGAGCGATCAGCCCAGGTGCATGGGCATGATCACGTGCAGGAAATTTTCGTCTCCTACGGGGCGGATCACCCCGGGGGTATTGTTGGCGTTGGTCTCCAGGGCCACGCTGGGGCTTTTGATCACGTCCAGCACCTCACGCAGGAAGCGCACGTTGAAGGCGATCACCAGGTTGGGCCCGTTGACGGTGGCGTCCACGCCGATCTCACTCGAACCGGTCTCTTCGGACTGGGCCGAGATCTCCACCTGGCCGGGGCGGTCACTGCCCGGCTGGATGTTGAGGCGCACCACGTTGTTGCCATCCCGGGCGATGATTTCAGCCTGCTTGCAGGCCTTCAAAAACCCCGAGGTGGAGAGGATGGTGGCCGTCTTGCACGAGCGCGGCACGATGGCATCGTAGGGCGGGAAATTGCCGTCGATCAGCTGCGAGACCAGCTCGATATCTTTGAGGTGGAAAAGCACCTGGCCGCGCCCGGGGGGGACGATCATGGTCACACTCTGTTCGCCATCCGTGGCCACCCGCGCCAGCTCGTTGAGCGCCCGGGCCGGGATGATGGCGTTGAGCGGGTTGACACCGCTCTGCGACAGGGTCGCCTTGCGAATGGAAACCCGGAAGCCGTCGGTGGCAGCCATGGTCACCATCTCGTTGTCTACCTTCAACAACACCCCTTGCAGCACCGGGCGAGCTTCATCGGTGGAGGCCGCAAAAGCGACCTGCTGGATCATCTCTTTGAAATCCGCCACGTTCAGGTCGATGCCGTCGCGCAGATCGGGCACCGGCATGGGCGGGAACTCCTGAGCATCGATGCCTTTGATATCCGTCACCGAAGTGCCGCAGCGCACGTTCAAGGTCTGGGTCTTGCTATTCAGGTCCAGGTGGACGGTATCGTTGGGCAGCGCCCCAATCAGGTCGGAAAAGGTGCGCGCCGGGACGGTGATGGCGCCCTCTTCTTGAATTTGGGCCCCGATCCAGCTCGAAATCCCCAGTTCCAGGTTGGTGGCGGAAAGACGTAAACGGCCCTCGTCTGTAGCCACCAGTACGTTGGAGAGTACCGGCAGGGTGCTACGGGGAGAGACCGCACGAGAGACGACGCTTAATCCATGAGCAAGTTGTTGCTGCGAAACGGATGCTTTCACGCTTAACCTCAAGCATTAATGATAAAAAGAGTATACAACGAGTAGATGAAAATTTCCAGTTTGGAAAGACTAAAAACGGCGGTCAACTGCGCGCCGGCAGCTTGTTTTATAATTATCTGGGGATCAGGGTCGTCTGGAGGCCTGGGTAGTCGCAGGACCGCCGCACGAGCGTCTCCTCTTCGCTGATCCCGGCCGAACGGAACTTCCATGACGGGGAAACGGAGATGCCTGAACCATGAACACAACGCCTTCGCTCAAGTCTGCCAACCAGCTCTTCCTGGTCGTGATCCTGCTGATGGTCACCCTGGGCACCCTGATCCAGGCCTGGTCCACCACCATTGGGCTGCTCATCACCGAGATTTTCTTGATCCTGGCGCCGGCGCTGCTCTTCCTGCGCATCCAACGCCTGCCGCTGGCCGAGACCATCCGCTGGCGCTGGCCCGGCGCGGCGCCGGCCGCCTTCAGCCTGCTGGCCGGGCTGTCCATCGGGGTGCTGGCTCAATGGTACGGCAGCTTTCTGGTACAGTGGTTCGGTTACCGCCTGGGCGTGACCCCGGATTTCTATCCCACCAACCTGGGCCAGGCCCTGATCCTCCTGACCGGCATGGTCGTGCTGGCCCCCCTGTGTGAAGAGATCCTCTTTCGGGGGGTGATCCAGCGCGCCTACGAGCCCTACGGGACAGGTCGCGCTATCCTGTGGGTCGGGTTGCTGTTCGCCCTCTTCCACCTCAGCTTCCTGCGCCTGTTCGCCATCCTGCCCATTGCCCTGGTCCTTGGCTGGGTGGCCTGGCGCACCCATTCGATCGCCAGCAGCATCCTGGTGCACTTTGCCTACAACCTGCCCTCGACCTTGCTGATCATCCTCAGCAGCCTGCGCCCGGACATCTCCCAGGAGTGGACCGCGGCGCTGCCGGTGGCCCTGTTGGCGCTGGCGGCCGGCTTGCTGGCGCTGTGGCGGCTACATCACATCACGCCCGCGCCCTCTCCCCAGCCGGAGCCCGCCCCGCGGGGCTCCCTGGTAGCCCGCCTCCTGCCCCTGGCCGCGGCCATCGTGGTCTACCTGTTCTTCGCCGGGAGCGAGTTGTTCGTCAACCGCTACCCGCAGTACCTGGTCACGCGCACGTTTACCCTGCAGCCCGGCCGCTGGACCCAAGAAAAACACCTGGCCTACGAGCTGCGCGACCGCCGGGACCAGCCTGCCGGGCAGGCGACCTGTACGCAGCGTCCCGTGTCCCAGGGATTCCAACTGGAATGCCAGGTTCACCAGGAGGCCTACGACGTCCAGGTGGGGTTCAGCCGCTACATCTCCGCCGGCTACGATTACCACTTCTCTTCCCTGTGGGGCTCAGAAGCCCTGGCGCTGCTCGAAGCCGAGGGTGACTGGCGCAATCCCGCCGGGGACGCCTATCGTTATCAGCTCAACGGCCAGACCCTGCACGTGGAGCCGGCCGGCGGGCAGCCCGAGGAACTCGCCCTGCCCCAGGGGACCATGCTGGCCAACGAATGGCCGTGGAAAATTAACGGGCTGGCTTTTACCATCGGCCTCATCGAGCAGGTCGAGCTGGCCAAACCGCAGCCCGAGCCGGCCCTGCAGGAAGAGATCCTCATCGTGACCGGTGCGGAGCCGCTGGCCACGCCCGGCGGCAATTACCTGGCCTGGCGGGTGGAGGTAGGTCAACAGTCCGCCTGGTACGACGTGAACGAACCCCACACCCTGCTCCGGTACGACGACGGCCAGGTGACCTACGTGCTCACCGGCATCCAGTAAGGCAGCCCACGCACGCGCCGGCCGAGGAGAGCCTTGCGCGCGTCGGGCCGCCGGCGCAGCGCATGGGTGGCCCGTGCCCAGGGGGCAGGCAACACAGCTGACAATGTAGCTGCGTTGCCTGCCCTTTTCCACGCCCCCAAACTGCCCCTTCATTTCCATGCTACAATCAAATCCATATTCCTTCCAACCCGCCAGGGCGGCCTCCGGCCGCCCCTGGAGATCAATATTTGTGAGAACATCAAGATGACAAGTGAAAACCTGACTTTTACCCAAACCCGCTGGAGCCTGTACGACCTGTTTCAAACCGGGCAGCCGGCCGACCTCGAGAGCGTCTTTACCCTGCTGGAGCAGAAAGTCGCCGCATTCGAAACCATCCGCCCGCAGTTGAGCGCGGACCTGGACAACGACACCTTCCTGGGCTTCATCCGCCAGATGGAAGTCATCGACCACGCCGGCAACCGCCTGTACAGCTACGCCAGCCTGTGGTTCGCCGAAGACACGCAAAACCAGGCCGCCCAGTCGCTCATGGCCCGCGTGGACCAGTTCTTTGCCGGCCTGGGCAACCGCATGCTGTTTTTCAACCTGTGGTGGAAAGACCTCCCCGACGAAGACGCCACCCGCCTGATGGCCGCCTCGGGCGACTACCGTTACTGGCTGGAAGAGATGCGCCACTTCAAACCGCACACGCTGAGTGAAGCGGAAGAAAAGATCATCAACATCAAGAACGTCACCGGGTCCAGCGCCCTGGGCACCCTGTACGACGCCATGACCAACCGCTATACCTTCAAGCTGACCGTCGACGGGCAGGAGCGGGAGATGACTCGCGGCGAGCTGATGGTCTACGCCTACCACTATGACCCCGCCCTGCGCGCCGCCGCCTACCAGGAGCTGTACCGGGTCTACGGCCAGGACGGCCCCATCCTGGGACAGGTCTACCAGACCCTGGTGCGGGACTGGCGCAACGAACAGGTGCTGCTGCGCGGCTTCCAAAGCCCGCTGGCCGCCCGCAACCTGGCCAACGACATCCCCGACGAGGTGGTCGACACCCTGCTGGAGGTCTGCCGCCAGAACGTGTCTATCTTCCAGCGCTTCTTCCGTCTCAAAGCCCGCTGGCTGGGTGTGGAGCGCCTGCGCCGCTATGACGTCTACGCTCCGGTGGTGCAATCGGACAAAGAATACGACTTCCAGCAAGCCGCCCAGATGGTAATGGACTCCTTCCGCCAGTTCGATCCGCGCTTCGAAGAGCTGGCCCTGCGCGTCTTCAAAGCCGATCACGTGGACAGCGAAGTGCGCAAAGGCAAACGCGGCGGCGCCTTCTGCCTGACGGCCGCCAACGACATCACCCCCTGGGTGCAGCTCAACTACCAACACAAGGTGCGCGACATCTCGACCATGGCCCACGAGCTGGGCCACGCCATCCACTCCATGCTGGCCGCCGGGCACAGCCTGTTCACCTTCCACGCCAGCCTGCCCCTGGCCGAGACCGCTTCGACCTTCGGGGAGATGATGCTGGTGGACCAGCTGCTCAAGCAAGAGACCGATGAAGCCGTGCGCCGCGACCTGCTCTTCTCCCAGGTAGACGACGCCTACGCCACTATCGCCCGCCAGGCCTTCTTTGCCCTCTTCGAGCGCCAGGCGCACGAGATGATCGACCAGGGCGCCTCGGTCGACGAGCTGGCCGAAGCTTATCTGCAAAACCTGCACGAGCTGTTCGGCGATGCGGTCGACGTCAGCGACGAGTTCCGCTGGGAGTGGGTCTCCATCCCCCACATCTACAACGTGCCCTTCTACGTGTATGCCTATTCCTTCGGCCAGCTGCTGGTGCTTTCGCTGTACCAGCAATACCGCCGCGAAGGGGAGAGCTTCAAACCGCGTTACATCAAGATCCTCTCCACCGGCGGCGCCGAGTCGCCGGCGCACATCCTGGAAGAAGCCGGCATCGACATCCGCCAGGCCTCTTTCTGGCAGGGCGGCTTCGACGTGGTGCGGGAAATGGTCGCAGAGCTGGAAGCGCTGCCTGTGCAGCCCCTGGCGGCCGGGCAGTAAACGGTTCCTATTAGATCGAAACCCCCGGGGCGACTGCCCGGCCAGGCCGGGACAGTCGCCCCGAGGCTTTAATCCCCCCAATTCGAGAGGTGCGGGAGAAAAGCCTTGTTGGTGTTCTTTCAGGCGGTTTCGCCGCCCCCAATAACACGAAAACCCTTATCCGCACTGGCAGTGAATCGCAAAATACCCCGCCGGGCGGCCACGCCGGGCAGGTGCCGCTGAGAGGTGGGGCTTTCTTTATCCGTCGTAGGCGGCTGCGCCGCTGGCGGGGGTCTCGTTGTGCCCCGGCCAGCCATCCCCAGAGACTTCCTCTTCACTCTCCAGGCTGGGGTCAGGCTCGGCGCCGGCCTGCAGGGCCTGTTCGCTTTCTCCTTCCGGCCAGTCGAGCATTTGCATTTGCTGGGCAACCACTTTGGTAAAATACCGCGTCTCGCCGCCTTCTTCGTAGCGGTCCGTTTGCAATCGCCCACTGAGATATACCAGGCGGCCCTTTTGGAGATATCTCTGGGCCACATCGGCCAGCGCCCCCCACATCTCGATGTTGAACCAGTCGGTGGCTTGCTGGTCTTCCCCCTGGCTGGTCTTCCAGCGCCGGTCCACGGCCAGGGAAAATGTCGTTACCCGCCTCCCCCTGGGAGTAAAACGACTCTCGGGATCCTTCCCCAATCGACCAATCAGCTGTACCAGGTTGAGTGCAGGCATCATATTCCTCCTATCCTGCCAACGTGGGTATGAAATTTGTGGTATATTTTTAGTTTAGATAAGAAAATTTCCCTGTCAAGCGGACAGGGACTTCCCGGAGAAACGATGTACCTGACCATAGAAGGCGTCATCGGGGTGGGAAAAACCACACTGGCCCGCCTGTTACAGCATTCCTTTAATGCCAATCTATGCCTGGAGGTTTTCGAAGAAAACCCCTTCCTGAGTGATTTTTACAGCGATCGGGCCCGCTATGCATTCCAGACGCAGATCTTCTTCCTGCTGAGCCGCTACCAGCAGCAGCGCCAGAGCGTCAGCCCGCTGCTGGCCGAAGACCGGAACCTGATCAGCGATTACACCTTCGAAAAAGATGCTTTGTTCGCCCGCATCAACCTGATCGGCGACGAGCTGGAAACGTATTACCGTGTGCACCAGGCGCTGGCGGAAAAAGTTCACCCCGCCGATTTAGTGGTCTACCTCAAAGCTGACACCGACGTCCTCATGCAGCGCATCGCCTCACGCGACCGTCCGTACGAGCGCCGTATGGAACGCGAATACATCCACCGCCTGAACCTGGCCTACGACCAGTACTTCCTCGGGCCGGAGCCACATCCTTCGCCGGTGTTGACCATCGACACCAACCATATGGATTACATCCGCTACCAGGAAGACCTGCATTGGATCGAGAACCGCATTCGCCAGGCGCTGCAGTTGCCGCCCTTCCAGCCAGAGCTGCCTTTGCCCAACCATCCTGCCCAACACAGCCGGGATTGAGCACACGACCGGAGCAAATAGCCACAGAAAGATAGGGGTATATGCGGATTACACGTGAATCTTTGCTAACCATTGCCCGCAATACGCTGGCGCAGCGCTTGATGCGCGACCGGCGGTTGCTTTGCGTGTACATTAGCGGGTCACTGTGTATGGACCACCCGCTGTTGGGCGGCACCACGGACATTGACATGTTCTTCATCCATAACGAAGAGATCCCCACGCAACGCGAGATCGTACGCGTGAGCGACGACATCCACCTGGACATCGCCCACCTGCCGGCGTCGGCCTTCAACCATCCCCGCAGCCTGCGCCTGGATCCCTGGCTGGGCTCTTACCTGTGCGAACAATCCATCGTGCTGCACGACATACAGCATTGGTTCGAATTCACCCAGGCCAGCGTGTGCGCCCAGTTCAACCAGCCGGAAAACCAGTACCAGCGCTCGCTGCCGTTGGCCGAAAACGCCCGCCAGGCCTGGCTGCAAATGAGCGGCCAGGCACGCCCCTTCGGGCCTGCGGCGCTCAAGGACTACCTGGACTGCGTGGAAAACGCCGCCAATGCCATCGCCTTGTTGAGCGGCCCCCCGCTGGTGCAAAGGCGTTTCTTGCTCCAGTTCGGCAGCCGCACCGCGGCCATCCAACAACCCGGCCTGGAGACAGAGCTGGTCGGCCTGATCACGTCCGGTGAAATCGACTCGCAAACCTGGTCACAGTGGCTGGATGAGTGGGACCAGGCCTTGAAACAGGCCGCCGGACAGGCCGGTTGCCCCCCGTCTCTGCACGCCGCGCGGCGCAATTATTACTACAAGGCCGTCGAGTCTCTATACGAGGAGCACCCCGAAGCCGCCATCTGGATCCTCCTGCGCACCTGGACACGCGCCCTGGGCTGCCTGCCCGCGGATATCGCGCCACTGGCCGGCTGGCAGGCGGCCTGCCAGGCACTGTCCCTGGACGAAAACAGCTTTTCCAGGCGCCTGCAGGAGCTGGATTCCTTCCTCGATCACGTCGAAGAGACGCTCGATATATGGGCATACCAAACCGGAGTAAAAACCTCCTCAAATCTCTAACCCGCGTATAAACATTCCCCAACCTGTGGATAAATCGCGAAAAACTGTGGATAACCCCGGAAAACTGTGGAAAAAATCACAAAAAATCAGCTTGACCCGTGGAAAACCCCAAAAACAGGACCCCCCATATATGGGGGGTCTTAATACTATCCACGGATATCTTTCCCCGGGCGCTAATTTCCCAAATTAGGAGTAAAATACAGGCCAGTAGTACGCAATTTATCCACAACTGAGAAAGGATGAATTGGGATGGGGAAATAACAAGATCTAGCGGTTTGCAGCCAGCACAACCCTGTATATGGGGGAAAAATGAGTGGGTTCTGGGTTTTCCACATTTTCCACACCCCCTACTATTATTACTGGAACTTTAATTTTACAAAAAGGGGATATAAATTCAACTTGATTCCACTTTACAAATCCTGTACAATTTGCACAGAAATACGATAATACTCTAAGGGTGGAGCCCCCTGACGCACGTTTTTACTGACGTTGGGAAGGAGACGAGGGAGAAAATCAATGGATGTCATCAAGGTAAAGGCCAACTCCCGTACTGCTGCTGTTGCGGGGGCGATAGCGGGGGTTATTCGCGAACACAAGCACGCAGAAGTACAAGCGATTGGAGCAGGCGCCGTCAATCAGGCCGTAAAGGCATTGGTGCTTGCCAAAGGTTACCTGGCTGAAGATGGTATTCCTGTCGTTTGTGTACCTGAGTTTGTTGACGTCGATATCGATGGAAAAGTAAGAACCGCCATCAAACTCATCGTAGAACCCCGGTAACATCGTGTCCCCGGAAGTTATAGGTGGCATTGGACGCGGCTGAAAAGTCGGCTGCGCTATATATTGAAACTTGTAACTTCACCTGGGTTGAAATCGACCACTTCTTTACCGGTCAGTTTTTCTTGCACTTTGCGCGCGACCAGGTCGAAGTGAAGCGGATGCGCCACATAATCCAGGTCATCGGCCGGCACGGTAAGAACCGGGCACAGGGTAAACCCCTGTATCCATTTTTCGTACAATTGGTTGAGGTGCTCCAGATATTCAGGTGCAATCGTGCGCTCGTAGGCGCGGTCTCGACGTGAGACACGCTGCAACAAGGTGGGAACCGAAGCGCGTAGATAGATCAGCAGGTCAGGGGGTGGCAAAAAGTCAGCCAGGGTCTGATACAGCGTGTAATAAGTTTCGTAGTCACGGGGGCTCAGGTTGCCCTGCAAGTAAAGGTTCTGGGCGAAGATCTCTGCGTCTTCATAGATGCTGCGATCCTGGACCACAGAATCGGGAGACTGGATCAGGTCGCGATGAATACGGAGGCGGTGAGCCAGGAAAAAAACCTGGGAATGAAAACTCCACGTGTGCATGTCGGCATAGAAGTCCGGCAGGTAGGGGTTTTCTCTTTCCGGCTCAAAGAAGGGCTTCCAACCCAGGCGCTGGGTTAACAAATGAACCAGGGTGGATTTTCCCACCCCAATGTTACCGGCTACGGCAATAAACTTCTTCATGTGTCCCTCTCCACAGGGAGATACGGTTGGGGAATAATGATGTAGATTGCCTGGATGGCTGTCCTCGACCTGGGCAGATTATAACATCGGGTTTAAACGATTTCCCGCCCCTACGGGCGGGAAATACCGTTTAAATTTGGTTGCCGGTAAGAAATCAGGCCTTTTGCGGTGCACCCGAGGGGCAAACGTCCGCGCAGGAACCGCATTCAGTGCATTTGGCCGCATCGATTACGTACACGCCATCCATTTCCGAGATTGCTCCTTCGGGGCATTCGGCTTCGCAGGCGCCGCAGGCGATGCATTCATCGGTATTGATCGTGTATGCCATGGTTCTTCCTTTCACTCACATGTGTCAATTGATTGGGGATAATGCCTGTGTGAAGAATAGCACAATGCGAGTGATATTGTCAACATTGTGGGGATTGCATTTTGTCATGTAAAGCGCTTAAGAATGTCATAAGGATTTCGACCAATTTACTGATTTGTCCCCTGTAAATTGGTTGAGAAAACCGCCGGATGGAGACCGGGCCATTCACGGCCGGGTCTTGTTTAACGATCCTTAATTGGGCCGGATGGCGTTATACGGTATAATCTTAAGAGCAGCTGACGGATAAAAATACAGGTGCAGGTAGGTCCGGGGGAACTGTAAACAAAATCGTTATTATCGAAGTGTCTTATCCGGTACAAGTGGATTTTTTGCTGCTCGAACAGGTTTGCAGTTAGATTTACCTGAATACCCACGACGAGGAGTCTCAAATGAAGATCGTCTTGCTTCATTACGCTTCTCCGCCAGTGGTTGGAGGGGTAGAAACGGTTTTAGCGCGCCAGGCGCTGCTATTGACACACGCCGGCCACCAGGTGAGCATCCTGGCCGGGAGAGGCGCAACCTGGGACGCACGTATCCCGGTGGAAACACTGCCGCGCATCGATTCGCGTCACCCCGAGGTCTTGAAAGTTAAAGCCAGCCTGGACCAGGGCGTCATCCCGCCCGAATTCGAGGCCCTGGTGCAGCAGATTGAACGAGATCTGAAGCGATCCCTGGCCGGCGTCGATGCGGTGATCGCCCACAACGTGGCCTCTCTGCACAAGAACCTGGCCCTGACGGTCGCTCTGTACAACCTTTCTCAACAACCCGGGGCTTTCAAGCTCATCTTGTGGCACCACGACCTGGCCTGGACCGCCCCGCGTTACCTGCCCGAGCTGCACCCCGGCTGGCCGTGGGACCTGCTGCGCCAGGCCTGGCCCGGCGCCCGGCAGGTGACCGTGTCTTATGCCCGCTTGAAAGAACTGGCGGAATTGATGGGACTGCCGGAAGACCAGGTTACGGTCGTCCCGGCCGGCCTGGACCTGGACGAATTCCTCGGCCTGCACCCGCGCACGGTGACGCTGCTGGAGGCGCTCCAGCTGCACGCCGCCGGACCGCTGCTGCTGGCCCCGGTGCGCGTGACCCGGCGTAAGAACCTGGAACTGGCCATCGCCAGCCTGGCCGAGCTGCGGGAGAAGATGCCTCACGCCCAGCTTATCATCACCGGGCCTCCCGGGGCGCACAACCCGTCCAACCTGGATTACCTGGCCAGCCTCCAGGCACAGCGCAGCCGGCTGGGGCTGGAGGGCTGCGTACACTTGCTGGCCGAGTTCTTGCCCGACGGCCTGCCCGAAGAGTGTGTGGCAGACTTTTACCGCATTGCGGATGCCCTGCTGCTGCCCAGCCGGGAAGAGGGCTTTGGCATTCCCATGCTGGAAGCCGGTTTATCGCGTTTGCCCATCTTTTGCAGCCGCCTGGACGCTCTGCACGCCCTGGCCGGCGAATGGGCGACGTACTTTTCGCCGGACGATTCTCCCCGGCAGGTGGCGGCTCTGATCGCCGGCCGCCTGGAAAAAGATCCGGCTTTCCGGCTACGTGTACAAATTCGCCAGGCCTATACCTGGCAGGCGGTTTACGAGACGCGCATCGCGCCTCTTTTGGAGAACCATGAAAACGGAAATACGTGAATTTAGGCCATTTTCTGAGATACTCATCCCGATCTTTTCGGGGCGTGTCCCAGAGTCTGTATTGGGTCTGGCGCGTGACCTGGGCGTGACGGTGAACCTGCTGGGCCTGGTGCACGTCGCCTCGGACGCTTCTATGTCAGCCGCCGCGGCAGACGCCAGCCAGTTGCGCAAAGAACTGCGCCGCATCCGCAACGAGGCCGGCATCCGTGGCACCAGCCGGGTGATCGTCACCCAGAACCCGGTGGAAGAGCTGCGCAACATCGTGACCCAAGAGCCCCCCGACCTGCTGGCCCTGGAATGGCCGCTGCATTTCGAATGTATGGACTGTATGCCCGAAGACCTGCTGGCCTTTCAATCGTGTAACATCGTGGTCGTACGGGGCAAATGGCCGCAGAAGATCCGCCGCATCCTGGCCCCACTGCGTGGCGGCCCCAATGCGGGTGAGATCATGCGCCTCGGCCTGGCGCTGCCCCACGACGAATTGACCGCCCTGCACCTGTACTCCCCCGAGGCGGCCGGGAAGGGCGTGGAGCCGCCATTGAAAGGCCTGCTGCGTGTCCTGCCTTACCTGAGCGGGGTAAATTACCGTCACCTGGTCTCCAGCAACCCGATCCATTCCATCCTCAGTGAGGCCAACCTGTACGACCTGCTGGTGGTCGGTGCCTCGGCCCAGCGCACACATCCCCAGCGCAGCCTGGGCTCCATCGTGGGCCAGCTGTTGAAGCAGGTAGATACCACGGTGGTGGTGGTGAAGACCAAGGAAGACATGCCGGCGGCCTGGACAGGCGCCGAGGGCGAGTTGGCCGGTTCTCAGGCGATTTCTCTGCTGGTGGATCGCTGGTTCGCCGAGAACACCTACCACGCCGACGAGTTCGACGACCTGGAGACCTTGTTCAAGCTCAAACAGGAACAGGGCGTGTCCATCAGCCTGGCCCTGCCGGCGCTGAACGAAGAGAAGACCGTGGGGACGGTGATCGAGTCGATCAAGACGGCCTTGATGGACCAGGTGCCACTCCTGGACGAGATCGTGCTGATCGATTCCAATTCCAGCGACCAGACGCGCCAGATCGCCCGCTCGTTGGGCGTCCCGGTATACATCCACCAGGAGCTGCTGCCCTCCTGCGGGGCCCGCAAGGGCAAAGGCGAGGCCCTGTGGAAGAGCCTGCTCGTCACCAGCGGCGACATCATCGTGTGGATCGATACGGATATCGTCAACATCCATCCCCGCTTCGTCTACGGCGTGATCGGCCCCATGCTGGTCAATCCTCAGCTGCAATTCGTGAAGGGCTTCTACCAGCGGCCCTTGCGCTCGGGGAGCGTCATCCAGTCCTCGGGCGGCGGGCGGGTGACCGAGCTGACGGCCCGGCCGTTGATCAACCTGTTCTACCCCGAGCTGTCCGGGATCATCCAGCCCCTTTCCGGCGAGTACGGCGGGCGGCGCAAGGCCCTGGAGCAGCTGCCCTTCTTCTCCGGCTACGGGGTGGAGACCGGCCTGCTGATCGACATGTTCGAGACTTACGGCCTCTCGACCATCGCCCAGGTCAACTTGCTCGAGCGCATCCACCACAACCAGCCGTTGGAAGCCTTGAGCAAGATGTCCTTTGTGATTTTGCAGGCTTTCTTCCGCAAGCTAGAACGTCGTTTTGACCGTTCCTTCCTCGAAGAGGTCAACAAGACCATGAAACTGGTCTCTTACGAGGACGGGCGTTATTCATTGAACGTCGAGGAAGTTGTTGAATGGGAACGTATGCCTATGGTACAAGTTCGTGAATACGTAGAAAAACACCTGACCAAACCGGTTTAAACTTGGATTGAGGGTACCGGCCCTCTCGTCGCACCATCCAGCACTTTTTCTGATTTACCTGGTTGATGACAAAGATCTGGCCGCACCTTGCCGGATAGGCTGTGAGCCCCACAGGGGTTAATTTTCGGACAGGTTTTGGATAAAAAGGTAAAATGGAGGAAATTGCCGGAAATGATTATTGGAGGTTTCACGGAATGGCTGAATTATGGTTCGTACGGCACGGAGAGACGGACTTTAACATCGTAGGACGTTATTGTGGGTCCACCGACGCGCCGCTCAACGCCCACGGTCTGGAACAGGCAGAGGCCCTGGCGCAGACCATGGCAGGAAAAAAATTTGACGTAATCTTTAGTAGTGATCTGTGCCGGGCCTATGTGACTGCCCAGGCAACCGCCCAGGTTCTGGCGATGGAGATCAACGTCGATCCCCGTCTGCGTGAGATCAACCAGGGCGAATGGGAAGGCATGTTCTACACGGACATTGTCAAACAAATGGAAGCTCAGCTTCAAGAGAAACGAGAAAACCCGTTGTACTTCCGCCCCCCACAGGGCGAAACGCTGGTCGAGGTGATCGAACGGGTCAGCCAGGCGGTGGACGATATCGCCCGGGCTTACCCGGCGGGCAAGATCCTCATCTTTTCGCACGGGCTGGCCATCGCCACGCAGATCTGCCGCTTCGATGGCAAGCCTTACGAAATGGCGCACGACCTGATCCCGGCCAACGCCACGCCGGTGGTGTTCGAATATTTACCGGTTGAAGAACCCGCAAAGTGAGGCAAATGCACCGTGACGGAGGAAAACATACCACTCCGCCAGAAGCAGCTTCTTAATCAATTATATGGCCCGCAGGGCGGGGCCGAAATGTACGCCTGGCTGCGTGAGCGCCTGGCGGCCTTTTCGACTCGCCCCGCGCGGCCCGCCCTGGACGAGGGCGATGCCATGCTGATCACCTATGGCGACCAGTTCCTCGCCAACGGCGAGCTGCCCCTGCACACCCTGGCGCGTTTTGCCGGGCGCTACCTGCAGGATGGCATCCGCTCGATCCACATCCTGCCGTTTTATCCCTCTACATCAGACGATGGCTTTGCCGTGGCAGATTACTGCCAGGTCGACCCGGCCCTGGGCGGCTGGGAGCAGGTGCGCGCCCTGGGCGACCGCTACGACCTGATGTTCGACGCGGTGATCAACCACGTTTCTGCCGGCTCAGCCTGGTTTCTGGCTTTTCGCCAGGGCGATGCGGCCTATCGGGATTATTTCATCGATCTGCCGCCGGACACGCCCCTCGCACAGGTGGTGCGGCCGCGCACCACGCCCCTGCTGACCCCTTTCGACACCCCCCGCGGGCGGCGCTGGGTGTGGACCACTTTTAGCGCCGACCAGGTCGATCTGAACTACGCCAACCCCCGGGTGCTGCACGAGATGATCGACGTCTTGCTGTTCTACGTCCGGCAAGGGGCGCGTTTCATCCGCCTGGACGCCATTGCCTACCTGTGGAAGGAAGCCGGCACGAGTTGCATCCACCTGCCCCAGACCCACGCCGTGGTCCAGCTCTTCCGGGCCATCCTGGATGAGGCCGCCCCCGGTGTGCTGTTGATCACCGAGACCAACGTCCCCCACCGTGACAACCTGTCCTATTTTGGCGACGGCGCCAATGAGGCCCACCTGGTGTATAACTTTGCCCTGCCGCCCCTGGTGCTGCACACCTTTGCCACCGGGGAGGCCGCCGCCCTCAGCCGCTGGGCGGACGGGCTGCGCCTGCCCTCCGGACAGGTGACCTTTTTCAATTTTCTCGCCTCGCACGACGGGGTGGGGCTCAACCCGGTGCGCGGCATTCTCAGCGGGGAGCAGATCGATGCCCTGGTGCAGCGCTGCCTGGATCACGGCGGGCTGGTTTCCAGCAAGACCAATGCCGATGGCAGTACCAGCCCCTACGAGCTGAACATCAGCTACTTCGATGCCCTGTCCGACCCCGCAGGAGATGAGCCGCCGGCTCTCCAGGTACAACGCTTCCTGGCCGCCCAGGCCATCTTGCTGGCCCTGGTGGGGCTGCCCGGCATTTATGTTCACTCCCTGCTGGGCTCGCGCAGCTGGCAGGCCGGCCTGCACCTGACCGGGCGCAGCCGCACCATCAACCGTGAAAAGCTGGACTTCTCCCGCCTGGTGGCCGAGCTGGAGGATCCCCGCTCGCTGCGCGCCCAGGTCTACCGGGGATATCTGCGCCTGCTGCGTGCCCGGGCCGGGTGCCCGGCCTTCCATCCCCACGGCAGCCAGCAGGTCCTGGACGTCCACCCGGGCGTGTTTGCCTTGCAGCGCACGGCGCCGGACGGGCAGAGCCGGGCGCTGTGTCTTCATAACGTGACGGACCAGGAACAAGAGTTTCCCCTGGCCCATTGTATCCCGCCGGGCACGGACTGGCTCGACTTGCTCCGCGACCGGCCGGCGGATCTTTCACGCGGTATCGTTCGCCTGGAGCCTTACCAGGTTTATTGGTTACGCCAGGCATCCTAAGGGTATGATTGGATTGGGGCGACTATGGACGTTCTGTCTCTACTGAAACCATATCTTCATCTCGAAAAAGTCCCATTTACCGAGCGGGGCTCGCGCCTGCTGTTGATGAAGCGCAATGGGGGATTGAATATCCGTCTGGCAGAGCGCTGGTTTAAACTCGACCCGCGCATCTCGGCTTACCGCCAGCGGCCGCCGATCGTGGAGGAGCTGTATTTCACCGACGGAGACGGGAATCCGCTGGAATACACCTACGATTTTTACCCGCACCGTCTGGATTTCTACACCTCCCTGGGCGTCTTTTCGATCACCTTCCTGGACGTCGAATCGCTGCTGCTGGTGTTTCCGCCGGCCGCCTGCGGGATCAGTTTTCGGGTGCACGTCGACGAAGGGCAGATCGACCGGCGCGGCGGCGTGCTGCACGTCTCGGGCAACATCCGCCGCACCATCGCCTACACTACCAACCGCCGCATCGTGACCAACGTGATCGAAAAAGTAGAGGAAGGCCTGGATATCGTGCGCCTGACGGTTGCCGAGGGCTCCCAGGCCGGGCTGCTGCTCAACCTGACCCCGCGCCTGGGCTATAACCGCTACATCCCCAACCTGGAGAAAAGCCTGCGTGCCGCTGCGCAGCGCTGGGAAGAGTGGTTTGCCGCGGCCCCGGCGGTGGAAGCCGCCTACCAGAAACAGTATTACTACGCCTGGTGGGTGATGCGTTCAGGCCTCATCTCCAGCCGTTTCTACACCACCCGCGAGGCCATGACGCCTTCCAAGGTCCATTACGTGGGCATCTGGCAGTGGGATTCGTATTTTCACGCCCTGGCCTACCGCCACATCGACCGCCGCCTGGCCCAGGACCAGATCCGCGTGGTGCTCGACCACCAGCGCCCGGACGGCATGATCCCCGACGCGGTGCACGACGAAGGCGTCATCACGCACCTGACCTTCCCGGTGGAGGCCGACGTGACCAAGCCACCCTTGCTGGCCTGGTCGGCCTGGAAGCTGTACGAGGAAGACGGCGACCGTGAATTTCTGGAAGAGATCTACGAGCCCATTGCCCGCTGGAACGACTGGTGGCTGAAGTATAACGACACGGATGCGGATGGGCTGTGCGAATACCAGCATCCCTTTTCGTCCGGGTTGGACGACAGCCCCCTGTGGGACCAGGGCATGCCGGTCAATTCGCCCGATTTGAACACCTACATGGTGTTGCAGATGGAAAACCTGGGGCGCATCGCCGGCGCGCTGGGCCTGGGTGGCGAG
>JAAZNB010000411.1 GCA_012798515.1 Chloroflexota bacterium | reverse complement strand
TCCTGGGCAAACTGCAACCCGCCGACCAGGTCGCGGTGTGCGTACAACCACTGGATGCGGTCGACGGCGTACTCGATGTGTGAGAGGGTGTACAGGCGGCGCGGCAGGGCCAGGCGCAGCAGCTCCAGGTCGGCCATCACGTCGTTGCCGTCTGCATCCCGGTCGGTCGAGACCGTGCCGCGTTCCATGCCCCGGATGCCCGAGGCCAGGTACATGGCGGCGGCCAGCGCTCCGGCCGGGTAGACCTGCTGGGGCAGGTGAGGCAGGAAGCGCGTGGCGTCCAGGTGGCAGGCCAGCCCGCCCGCCGGCGTCACCACCGGTACACCTACTTCCACCAGGCGGTCGACAAAGTACTGGATGAAATCGGCCGAGCTGCTGGCCACGGCCGGGTTGGTCATTTCGCGCAGCCCCACGGCCATGGCTTCGATTTCCTTGGTGGACATACCGCCGTAGGTGGCAAAGCCTTCGTACACTGGCAGCCAGGGCAGGATCTGGTCGTAATACTTCTTCTCGTTGGTGGCGATCAGGCCGCCGCGCACCCCGGCGCTCTTGCGCCCGGACATGTACAGGATGTCGACGTGGCGCATCATCTCGTGGATGATTTCCTGGATGCTCGACCCGGCGAACTCGGCCTCGCGCTGCTGGATGAAATAGGCGTTCTCCGAGATCAGGCTGGCGTCGAACACCAGGGGGATGTGGTAGGTATCCGCCATGGCCTTGACCTGGCGCAGGTTTTGCATGGAGAACGGCTGCCCGCCGATCAGGTTGGTGGTGGCCTCCATGCGCACGTAGGGGATGTGCTCCACGCCGTACTGTTCCACGGCTGCGGTAAACTTGCCGAGATCGATATTGCCTTTGAAGGGGTTAACGCTGACCGTCTCCAGGGCGTCGTCGCCAAAGATTTCCAGCACCCGCCCCCCGGCCAGGTCGATGAGCGCTTTGGAGGTGGTGAAGTGGTAGTTCATCAAGACCACGTCACCTGGTTTGACGAAGGCCTTGGCCAACAGGTGTTCGGCGGCGCGGCCCTGGTGCGCGGGGATCACGTAGCGGAAGCCCAGCACGTCGCGTACGGCGTCGGCCAGGCGGTAGAAGCTCTCGCTGCCGGCATAGGCGTCGTCGGAGACCATCATGGCCGAGAGCTGGTTGTCGCTCATGGCGTTGGTGCCGCTGTCGGTGAGCATGTCCAGGAAGACGTCTTTGGTGCGCAGCAGGAAGGTGTTGTAGCCGGCGTCCTGGATGGCTTCCAGGCGCTGGCTGCAAGGAGGCAGGTTGGTTTGCTGCACGATCTTGACCTTGTGCATTTCGATGGGGAGAATTTTCCCGTTGGATAGAGTGACCTTCATGTTCTAGTTCCTTCTTTGACGAATATAGATTTCGGCGCATAATAGCAAAAAATCCTTCGCGGCCCGGCTGTCCGGGAGAAGGATTTACGAAAAAGGGGCATTTCTGGCTGTCAGGCAGCCAGAAACGCCCCTAAACGTAATAATAATGTAGGGTCTGGGGGAAAGAAATCAGGGAAAACGTCGTCGGTTTAATAAAAGCTCACCATATGTGACGATTATAACATTCTGGCCTGGGATTACATCCTGAGAGAAGTAATAAAGCTCAATCTGTGGAAAGTCACATATTATTTTCGCGACGACTCGGAAATGGATCAGGCACCTGGTGGGCCAGCCGCCGGCGCAGGTTGTCCGGGCGGCCTTGCAGGGCGTGTGCCTGGTCCAGCAGGGGATAATCCCGGACCCGGGGAGTGGGGGCAAGGTCCGTCACGGCAGCAGCTGGGGCATGAGGTAGTCCTGGTACTGGTAGCTGAGGAACAGGGTCACGAGCTGTACGGCTACCAGGGCGTAGGCCAGCCAGGGGCGCCGGCGGAAGGCAGGCAGCAGGTACTGGACTGCCAGCAGGGCCATCACGGGGGCCCAGAACATCCACAGGCGCGCCACCTCGCCCAGCACGACCCGCATGGCGTTCAAAGCCACGTAGGCGAGGAACAGGCTGGTGTGGATGGCTGCCGTGTCCCCCGGCCGGCGCCGGATCACGTGCACCAGGCTGCGCAGTCCCATGAGCACGAAGAAGACGAACACGGGGATGCCGATGGCCACGGCCAGCTCGACGTTGTTGAGCTTGGCCGCCTCCCAGGTTTGCTGGATCTTCACCAGCAGGCCGGGATCGCCGCTGGATTGGGTCCCCAGGCGAGTGTAGAAATCGCCTTCGATGCGCGTGGCCATCATGCGCTGGTAGCGGGTGAGGATGTCGTAGTTGAGCAGGATTTTGAACAGCAGCATGGCCAGCAGCCCGCCCAGGCCCATGGGCAGCAGGCTGGTCTTGAAATAGGGCCAGAAAGCGGCCGCCCGGCGCCCCTGCCACAGGACGCAAACGAAGTAGATCACTGGGATGACCAGCAGCGGCAGCAGCGAGAAGCTGAGGAAGATGGCCGCGTACAGGGCGGCGCCCACCAGAAACGCGAGGCCCCAGGACCTGCGGCGCATGGCGTACAGGATGCCGCCGGCCAACAGTAAGAACATGGCCGGGTAGAGCGCCTGGTCCAGGAACAGGGCCAGCATGACGATGTCCGGCGCCAGGATGAACAGCAGGGCGCTGTAGGCGGCCAACGGACCGCTGTGTTCGCCGCCGATCAGCCCCCTGGCAAAGGCGTACAGCGCCCACACGGTGGCCGTGGCCAGCAGGGGAAAGAACAGGGTTACCAGGGCCATGCTGCGCCGGCAGTCGGGGGAAAGCATGCGCGGCAGGTATTCCGAGAGTGGAATACTGGCGGCGAAGTGGTCCAGGAGCGCGGACAGGCCGGGAAGGTTGGCGATGGCCTTGACCTGGAAGGCCATCCACAGCACACCCGGCGGCTTGGTCTGCAGGAACATGGCCGGGTAGAGCTCTTCGTATTGGAGGACGGCCTGACGCGCCGGGTAATCTGCGTTGCAGGCCTCCTCTGTGTAGATGCGGTGGTAGGACAGGAAGAAACGGTCGGCCAGGGAGGCGGGGCCGCGGCCTTCCATGTACCCGATGGCGTATTGCAACCCGATGAAGACCAGACCAATCAGCGCCAGGTGGAGCGCCGTGGCCCGGGGAAAGCGCTGTACCAGGGCCACGATGAGCAGTAAGACGGCCAGGAAGGATGCAAACAACAGGGCATGGCCGGCCAGGTCCGGCTTGAGCATCACCGGCCAGTACCAGCCGGGGATGTTTTCGAACAC
>JAAZNB010000410.1 GCA_012798515.1 Chloroflexota bacterium | reverse complement strand
GGGCAAGCAGGCTGTTTACGTCCAGTTATTATGGGGCACAACCGGCCAGGGATGCCGGCTTGCCCGTGCTGTCTCAGGCATGCCCCGGTGATCCGCCCGGAAGCACGAGAAATCTCTTCCTACTAGCCGGTCGGGCTTCCAAAATGTCTCGAAGGGGTAAAAATGGCCAATTTTAATTAGCAGGTCTTTTCCTCCCCCATTTTTCAAGAACAAAAATGGGGGAGGCGCAGGAGGGGGTCGTTCTGCGGCCTGGGGAAGACCGACCCGGCGTAGGTTGGCTAGAGCGATCCGGCCACACCCGCCCTTCCGTCGCGGCGGCAGGCGGCCCCGGCGCCCCGGCCGGTCCGCACCGGAAGCGAAAGCCAACTTTCATGCTCCCGAGGGGATCTTTGGGGGTATGCCCGAGACGGTGTGGGTAAACCGGCTTCCTCTGCTGGCCGTGTTCGGTCGGGCGTACCCCTACGGGGCATGATATGGAAGCCCGACCTGCTGAAAAAATGGCGAATTCTCGCCCCTACGCTTTCCTCGCCCCTGCGCTCCGCGTGGTGGCGTCTTTGGGGCCGCTCTGCGGCCGGGGGACGGTTGCGGGTAGAGATCGGTCTTCCGGGCGCGACCTGAGGCTTCTGGCCGGATCACCGGGGAATGCCCGACCGAACCTAGCCGACAATAGATGCCGGTTTACCTGCACCACCGCGGGCATGCCCCCAGAACTACAATCTTGAATCGCGAACTATCTTTCCCCCAACATCACCCGCACCAGCACCGTGTGGAGGGCGGCTTCGTGCAAATCGATCGAGTCGAAGGCCCCGTTTGGGCTGCGACGCACCTGGCGCATCCCGGCCGCAGCCGGGAAGCGCTGGAAATAAACGGCCAGCCCCTCGGCCACGGCCCGGTGGTCCTTTTCCCCGGAAAGGATCTCCGCCGTCCCCGGCTGCGCCTTCCCCCCCAGCCACACCCGCACCACCGCCCCGCCGCGCAGGTTGCGCCACCAGGTCTTCTGTTCGGGGTTACCGGGCAAAATGTAGACCACGTCACCGGCGCGGGCATAATTCACCGGCAGGGCATAACGCCGGCCGCTTTTCTTCCCGGTCACTTCGATCAATAACACGTTCCCACTCACCAGGGCGTGCAGCGGCGAGCGCAGCAGCATCGCCATCCACGGATTGACGATAGATTGCATAAACCACATACGTCCCCTCCCAACATGAACCCCTCTTGATACGCTTTCGATTGTAAACCTGGCCCCCGGAAAACGGGGGAGATTCACCACGGCCACAGGCATTAAAACATCGGAGGCCGTCCCTGGTCCTGTTGGGACGACCTCCCACATCGTAATCCAGTACGATGATCCCGGCTCAAAACAAAGGCGGTAATCTCCGCGGCCGGCTAATTTGAATCCCTCTTGCGCTGCAGGAAGACAGTGAAGATGATGATCACACCCTTGACCAGGCCGTTCAAGAAGGGTGGGATCCTGGCCGCAATAAGGATACCTTCGATCATCTGCACCATCAAAGCGCCCAGGAAGGAGCCGGCGATCACGCCGCGCCCGCCGGTCATGGCAATACCACCGATGGCCACGCCTGCGATGGCATCCAACTCGAAAGACATACCTGCGTTCGGCGCCGTGATAGAGGTCAGACGGGACATGAGCAGGAAGGCCGAGATCCCCGAGAGGAGGCCGGTGATGGTAAAGCACATCGTCTTGACTGCATTGACGTTGATACCCGTCAGGCGCGCCGCCTGCTCGTTGGAGCCCACCGCGTAGACGTAGCGTCCAAACTTGGTGCGCGCCATGATGAGGGCCACGATTATCGTAATCACCACAAAAATAAGGGCCAGGTTGGGAATGCCATAGACATCGCCGGCGGCGATCATACGGAACTGCGGCAGGATGTCACTACGCACGTTGAAAGGCCCACCCTGCCCCAGCTGGACGATGATCGAGCGATAGGCGCTCATCGTAGCCAGGGTCACGATGAACGGGGCGATCTTCCCCATGGTCACCAGCAAACCGTTGATCGCGCCCAGGAAAGCGCCAAAGACGATACAAAACGCCAGCGCAATCCAGGCGCTGCCGGTGTAGTTCAACACCACAACGCCCAACCCGGCAACCAGGGCCACCAGAGAGCCCACCGACAGGTCGATCATCCCGGCGATGATCAGGATGGCCATGCCCAGGGAAATGATGCCCTTGATCGACGCCTGGAGCAGCAGCGTCGACAGGTTGGTATAGGAAAAGTACATGGGGTTGATAATGGTAGCAATGGCCAACAACCCCAAAAATGAGATTAAATAAGAATATTTGCTGGTGAACTGCCTTACCCGATCCCAGGTCAGGTTCTTAAACAGATTGGTGATTTTTTCCATTGATACCTTCCATGTTTGAGCCGGTGGCGTAATACATAACGTTGACTTCCGTCAAATGATCTCGATCCAATTCAGCGTTGATCCGACCCTCGTACATCACCAGGCAACGGTCGGCAATCTTGTAGATCTCCGGAAATTCGGAACTAAAAATGACGACACTTTTACCGCGCCGGGCAAGCTCGTTGATCAATTTGTAGATTTCGAACTTGGCGCCCACATCGATACCCTGGGTAGGATTATCCAGGATGTAGATGTCTGAATCCAGCTCCAGCCAGCGCGAGACGATGACCTTCTGCTGGTTACCGCCGCTCAACGAAGTGATGTAATCATCCACATCGTTCACGCGAATATTGGTGACCTTCTGGTTGCGCTTGAAGCGTTCGAGCTCTTCTCTCCGGCTGATGAAAACCTTGTCGTGCTTGCTGATAAAATACGCAATCGAAAGGTTATTCAGAATGCTCAGATCTTTGATGATCGAGCGCTCTTTTCGATTGCGGGGGACCATACCGACGCCGGCTTTCATCACCTGGCGAATGTTGTGCAGGTTAAGTTTCGTACCATTGAGCACGATTGTGCCTGCATCCAACCGCCGCGCGCCAAAAAGCGCTTCCGATAGCTCCCCGCGCCCGTCCCCATGCAGACCGGTGATGGCCAGTACCTCACCCCGCTGCAGGTCAAAACTGATGCCTTCGAAGTGCCCCTTGCAGGTCAAATTCTGTACCGACAGGACCACCTCGCCACGTACGTCTTCCTTGACCAGCTGGCTATCCACGATACTGCGCCCGACCAACATGTTGGTGGCTTTCTGTTCGTCGATGTCTTTGAAATAGCCGCTTTCGATAAACCTTCCATCCCGCAGCACGGTGTACTTGTCGCAAATCGTGAACAGCTCGGGCATCTTGTGCGAGATAAAGATGATGCTCAGGCCGTGCGCTTTCAGGCTGCGCATGATGTCGAACAGGATGTCGACCTCTTTGTTGGTCAGCGAAGTGGTCGGCTCATCCATGATGATCAACTTCGATTCATACAAGAGCGCCTTGGCGATTTCCACCAGTTGCTTTCGAGAAGGCTCCAGGTTATCGACCAGCTCCAGCGGGTTGATATCCAGCTTGATCCGGCTCAACACTTCTCGCGATCGCGCAATCATCTGTTTCCGGTCCAGAAAGCCGGCCCGGTTGTTAATTTCCTGGCCCAGGAACAGGTTTTCGTATACCATTAAGTCGTTCACCAGGTTCAATTCCTGATGAATGAAGCGGATCCCCAGTTCATTCGACCTGTGGATGGTCATCTCTTCGATCACCTGTCCATCGATGACGATCTGGCCTTCGGTTGGCTGCAACGCGCCGCCCAGGATGTTCATCAACGTCGATTTGCCTGCGCCGTTTTCTCCAAGCAGACCGTGGATTTCGGAATCACCCACGGTAAAGTTCACGTCATCCAATGCTTTAACCGGGCCAAAATATTTGGTGATGCCCTTCATTTCCAATATCATAGGATTTGAGCCTGCCTTTCCTGATCGTCGCGATGCCTTATTCTACTGCACATTCATTTACCGGCTGAAAAACCAATAAGATACCATTGGGGGGGATTGCAATCGATCGAGAACTGTCCGGAGAAGATTTACAAAAGTATTGACCGAACGTCGGTACAGCGTAACGTCCGGCCAATACCATTTCAGTCGAGCGTCGTCTTACCGCTCACCCATCCTCTACTACTGCTCCAAGCTGTAGCGAGTGATGTAGATCGGGTTGCTGCGGAATTCTTCCGCGTTGGCGTTGTCAACTTCGACGGTCTCGCCCAGAATGAGGCCAGAGGGATTCTCGCCGGCCAGGATGTCAGCGCCGAGCTGTACGGCCTCGCGGATCATGGCGGGGGAGAAGGCATAGGTCACCTGGTCGATGTTGTAATTGGCTTTGACATCGGCAAAGGTGTCCAGGTTCTCGCGGCGGGCGCCGACGCCAGAAACCAGGCGGATATCCAGGGTGGCGGGGCCATCATAGGCCGCGATCGCGTCCAGCACGCCCAGGACAACTTCGTCGTCATGGGTGAAGATGGCTTTGACGCTCTCGATGTCTTCCACCGAGCTGGTGTTCAAGAAGGTTTCCATCTGTTCCATGGCCTTGGCACGCTGCCAATCGGTGGTGAACTCCTGAAGGATATTGAAGTTCGAGGCAGCAGTGGATTTGAAGCCGTCAGAACGCTGGGTCGGGACAGTGGACAGGTCGCCCTTGAATTCAAGGATGTTAATGGTGTCGCCGGCGGCGATTTCATCGGCAAAGTAGTTGTTGAAGTACTCACCGGTCATCTCACCGATCTTGACATTGTCGCCCATGAATTCCACGGTGGGGGTGAAGTCCGTGATCAAGCGGTCATAAATCACCAGCGGGATGCCGGCGTCCATAACCTTCTGAGCAGCAGAGCGCAGTTCGTCGCCATTCATTGGCCAGAGGACGATCACGTCAACGTTTTCGTTGATCAGGGTGTCGATCTGGTTGTTCTGTTCGGAAGACTCGCCCGCGGTCAAGAACTCATATTCGAAACCGTCTTGGGCGGAGAGTTCTTTGGCGAAAGCTTCAGCGTGCTGGATACTTTCACCGGTGAAACCATGGGTGGCGCTGGGCATCACGATACCCATAACCTGGGGTTCAGCAGCGGGAGCTTCAGCTTCAGCGGGCGCTTCAGCAGGAGCTTCTGCTTCGGCGGGCGCTTCTGCCGCGGGAGCCGCTGTCGGCGCAGCTGTGCAGGCGACAAGTATCAGAAGCGTTGACAGAACTGCGATCAAACCAAATAGCTTCTTCATCCTAAGTTCCTCCATAAAGAGTTTTTGAAGAGACGTGCTCTTCGTCAAAGAGATTGCACCTCCCCGGTGAGCGACTTCCTCGCCCCGGAGAGAATGCCACCCGTTTTTGTGGTTCCAGACGTCCCTGTCTCCAGGTCCGCCCGGTTACAAGGAGTGGGTGCTCTCCTTCCCACGTGTACATGCCTGTAACACCGGCATGAAGGGGGCATTGAAGGGTAAGCAACGGTCCATCGATTCTCTCTGGCAGGCTCGATTGGTCTTTCCTCACCGGGAGGGCCGTAAGCCCGCCGGAAAGGGGCTCCAATCTAACCTCTCATCACCTCCTTCCGTTCCAATTTGTCGCGCTTTGAAAAAAGCAGCGCCCAAGGCCTGGGCCGAAGGTTATCAGAGTGTGTAACTGCCTCACCCGGGGTGAAAAAGGGGCCCGAATTTGAGCAATTACCCGATTACTTTTTAATGATCGTCGAGGTGATGCTATATCGGTCTGGCCATGGCCATTTGTCGAAGTCAGTTCTACTGTTAGTGCGTGATTAGAGGGAGACAGGCACCCATTGCCGGCTTTGAGCGCTGGCGAGAATCGCTTCTTCGACCAGCAAGGCACGATGGCCATCGGCAAAGGTGGGAAAATCTGGGGCTGCGTCGAAATCGCCCACACGAATATAGTTATGTACTTTGCGGGCCAGCTGTTTGAAGGTGTCCGGGAAGCCTTCGGTATGCCCGCCGGGGTAAGAGGCCACCGACCTGGCCGAGTCGTGCATCAACGAGGGGTCCTTGATCAACACCTCGTTGTAGCGGTCGCGGTAACCCCGCCACAGCATGTCCACTTTCTCGGAATCCCAGGCGATGGACGATTGTGAGCCGTCGATCTCGTATTGCAGGCGGTTCTTCCGCCCTGCGCTGACCTGCGAGACCACCAGGCTGCCCTTGGCGCCGTTATCGAAGTGGAAAAGGAGATTGGCAAAATCATCGCCGGTCACTGCGACGTCTTCGTAACGCCGTTCCGACTCACCCAACTTGCCTTCGAAAGTCTGAACGCTGCCGATGGGGCGCTTGCGCACGGGGATGCTGGTGCCCAGGTCTGCCATCACCTCGGTGATCTTCAAACCGGTGATGAACATGACCATGTCCATCCAGTGAGAGCCGATGTCGGCCACCGAACACAGCACGCCGCCCTCTTTGGGCAGCAAACGCCAGTTCCAGTCGGTGGGATAGAGCAGCCAATCCTGGAGGTAAGAGCCGTGGATGGAATGGATCTTGCCAATCTCACCCTTTTGCACCGTAGCGCGGGCCTCATAATTGACCGGGTAATAACGCAGGTTGTAATTGACCGCGCAGGCCAGCCGCTTGTCTTTAGCCAGGGCTACCAGGGCGGCCGATTCTGCGGAGGTCACGGTCAGCGGTTTCTCGCACACCACGTGCTTACCGGCCTCGATGGCCTGGACAGACTGGCTGTAGTGCAGATAGTTCGGAGAACAAACATGGACAATGTCGATCTCGGGGTCGGCGATCATCTCGTCGTAGCTGGCATAAGCCTTTTCAATCGCAAGTTCTTCGGCTTTGGCCTGTGCTTCGGCCAGATCGATGCCGACAATGCCCAGTACCTCGTCGCCGATGCGGCGAATGCCTTCGATGTGCGCCGGACCGATGAAGCCCAACCCGGCCACACCCACTTTCAACTTCTTTTGATTCATCGAGCCCCTCCGTGTACGTTGTAGAATGCCAATTGCTGATGTCTTATTGCCGGCGCCTGCCTGGCCAATCCCGCCAGGCAGGGCAGACCCGGCTGCTCAATGTGCAATCTCGTACCGGCCGCCGCGCAGCAGGCCGGTAATCAGGTGGTCCAGGATCATGTGAACGTCTTCGATCTGTTCCATATCGTTCACCGGGACCACCAGTGGGAGGTCAACCAGGTCTTTCATCTTGCCGCCGGAATACCCGGTCAGCCCGATGGTGAACATGCCTTTCTCTTTGGCCGCCCGGATGCCCTCCAGTACGTTCGGCGAATTGCCGCTCCCGCTGATGGCCAGCACCAGGTCACCCGGGTCCCCCAGGGAGATAATCTGCTCGGCAAAGACCCGGTCGTAACCTTCGTCGTTGGCATAGGCCGAAAAGATGGCCATATTATCATTAAGTCCGACAACGCGCAAGCGTGGTTTGGCCGAACCGCGGGTATTCTTACCCATGTCACACACAATGTGCGATGCGGTGGCGCCGCTGCCGCCGTTGCCGAAGACGAACAAGGTCTTTCCGCTGCGCTGGCACTCGTCCAGCTTCTGGTAAACCTGGGCAATCGTCGCCCGGGGCAGGGCATCGATTACTTTTTTCAGGTCTGAAAAATACGTCTCAATGTATTGTTCGGTTTGCATCATCTATCATCACTTTATAATTGGTTGAGGAACAAGCCCGGGGAGGCGCACCCCTAGCGCCCGCCGGTTGCTTCAAGGGTAGCCGAAGGCTGCTTCAACGGGCAGCAAGACTCACGGACGATCAGTTCTGGTTTGACCAGAATGGTTTCGACCGCTATTTCCCGAGAAGGGGTATCCATGATTTTGAGCAGGAGTTGAAGCGCTTGTTGGGCAAGTTTGTCCGCAAGCTGAGAGATCGTGGTCAGTGAAGGGAAGGCATTGGCGGCCTCTTCGATGTCGTCGAACCCGGTCACCGAGACATCGTCCGGGACCTTGACGCCAGAGCGGTTGAGCTGGTTGATCACACCCAGCCCGATCAGATCGGTGCCGCAGAAAATAGCCGTGGGCGGCTTGGGAAGGCTCATCAAGCGAGCTGCACCGTGGGCGGCGCTGCGCTGGTCGTTGGGGCACTCCACCAGGTAGCCGTCTTCAAGGATCAAATCGTGGTTTTCAGCGTAATCCTTGAAAGCCGCCAACCGTTCGCGGACGCCCAGCAGGTTGGGGTCGCCTACGCAGGCGATGCGGCGATGGCCAAGCGAATACAGGTAATTCATCGACAGGTCCACGCCGGCTTCTTCGTCCAGGTTGATGGACGGGACGTCGTGACGGGTCCCGCAGGCCACGGCCACGCAGGGTTTGTTGATTTGTTGTAGCTGGTGGACGATCCCCAGGTCGCCGGGCATATCGCCCAGCAGGATCAAGCCGTCGAACCACAGACCGCTCATGATATTGGCCTGGCGACCGGCAACCGAAATATCGTAGTTGGCATTCCCGAGCAAAAGTTCGATACCGTTTTCGCGGGCCACCCCCTGCATCTCGATAAACACCTTGATCAGGAATGGATCGCGCAGGTCACGGATGATTGCCCCGAACAGGCCACTGTGCCGGGTACGCAGTGCAGAAGCGAAGGGGTCAGCCTGGTATCCCAAACGATCAGCTACTGCCTGAACAATAGCTTTGGTTTCGTCACTGATCTTGATGTTGCCCTCGCGTTGATTGAGCACCCGAGACACAGTGGCAATGGATACACCCGCTTCTTTCGCAACCTGGGCAATGGTGACTTTTTTCGACATGAAGTCCTTTTTGCTCGCCGCCAGAAATTAAGTTACAAACCGTTAAAAACCTCAGACACGTCAAGGAACTTCCAGAAAGCCCGTATTCGTATTTATTTTTACCAGTAAACCTTATAGGTTAAACGTTTTCATCATTATACACCCGTCTTTAAATATATCAATAACCAATTACTAATTAATTGTTAATATTTGGGGCAATCGCAGGTGAAAAATGGCCTCATCTCGACCCCGCCGGCGCACAGCCAGGTGCGGTGGGCTGCACAAGGAATTTTTTAAAACGGCCAAGCCCCCCCCTCAAGCGCCTGCCCTGGATGCAGGTTTCATGTGATTCTTATGCAAACTATATCAAAACTGAATATGTGTTTTTTATACTGGGGGTGAAATATTACCGCCCGGGCCCGGGGATCAACGGCGCCGGGCGAGGAAATTACTTACAGGCAGGCAAGAAAATGAATACAAAACTTGGAGGCAGCACGCGTTGGATTGGGGCAGTCATCCTGGTGATCTTGTGGTTAGGCAGCGTCGCCATCAGCGGCTTCCTGGGCGGCTTCATTGCCCTGCAAACCCAGAAAACTGCCCCGGTCGTCGACGACAACGCCGTCGCAGCCCAGGACAAAGGCAGCTTCAGTGTGAGCCAGCTGGCCAGCAGCTCGGATGCCCTGACCCAGCCATCCGCTTTATCGGTTACGGACATCTACAACCAGACCACCAACGCCGTGGTAGCCATCTCGACCGAGAGCACCCTGTACAACGTTTTTGGCCAGCCCTCACGCACGGCCAGCGCCGGCTCGGGCTTTATCATCTCCAGCGACGGCTACATCGTTACCAACAGCCACGTCATCGAAGGGGCTTCGACCATCAAGATCTCCCTGGCCGATGGCAGCACCAGCACAGCCCGCCTGGTGGGCCAGGACAGTATCAGCGACATTGCCGTGCTCAAGATCGACGCCAACGGGTTACCCACCCTGACCCTGGGCGACAGCAACACACTGGCCGTGGGCAACCAGGTCATCGCCATCGGCAATCCTATCGGCGAGCTGGCCAATACGCTCACCGTGGGCGTGATCAGCGCCATGGGGCGCGAGATCAACATCGATGGCACGCCCTTGAACATGCTCCAGACCGACGCCGCCATCAGCCCGGGGAACTCCGGCGGCCCGTTGATCAACAGCGCCGCCCAGGTGATCGGCATCAACACGGCCAAGAGCACGGCCAACGGCGTGGAAGGCATCGGTTTTGCCATCCCCATCAACGACGCCCAGCCGGTCATCGAGGATCTGATCAACCAGGGCTATGTCTCCGGCCGTCCCCAGCTGGGCGTCTCCCTGGCGGAGGTACGCCAGCCGTTCTTCAACCCCTACGGTCTGCAGCAGGGCGTCTACGTCAGCACAGTTGATCCTGGTGGGGCAGCGGAACGCGCCGGCTTGCAGGCCGGCGACATGCTGGTGGCCATCGACGGCCAGGCCATCACTTCTTCCAGCGACCTGACCGCCATCAAGAACCAGTACACAGCCGGGGATACCGTCACCGTGACCATCTTGCGTGACAACCAGCAAAAACAGCTCTCGCTGACCTTCGACGAGGATACCTCCGGGCAATAAGCCTTCGTTTCAATCCTCCTGGGCCTGCGAGCGTTCGAAAATGCGCACCGCCTGGTTCAAAACGTCCAGGGTATGCCGCAGCATCAGCGGATCGAGCAGGTCCAGGTCGTCTTCACCGGTGTGATACGCCCGCCAGGACTGCGGCGTCCCATTCGATTCGATCGCCGAGGCCGGGATCCCGGCGTGTAAGAAGGGCGCAAAATCACCGCTGCGCCGCACGGCCAGGTGCGGCTGGGCCAGCGGGTCGGCGCGCAGCAGCAGCCGGTTGAGGCTGGCGTCCGTGTGCAGCCTGGTGAGCGAGCGAGTCCCCGTGATCACGCGCAGGGCGCTGCCAGCGCCGACCATGTCGACGCTGATCACCGCCGGGTGGCCCGCCTCACCGGCCAGGCGGTGAGCAAAGGCGCTGGCGCCGTCCAGGCCGGTTTCTTCCGCCCCGGTGAACAGAAAACCCACCTGGCTGCCCGTCCCGGCCAGGTCTTGCATCAAGGCCGCCAGGACGCCTACGCCCGAAGCGTTGTCGTTGGCTCCCACGGTAAAGCGCCCCCGCGTGCCACGCTGGTCATAGACGTCCAGCGCCGCCAGCCCGGCCGCAGATAGCGCGGCCAGCGCGGCGCCGGCCGCCCGCAGGCCCGGTGCCGCCAACAGCCCCAGGCCGGATGCCACCCCCACCGCAATCAGGATCAGGCTGAGGCGATCCAGCAAGGGAAAAACCTCCCGGCGCAATGCCTGCACGAACCGCCCTCCGGCCGGCATGGCCCGCGTCGAATCAACGTGTGCACACAAGAGCAGCTTTATCGCCGCGGGCTCGGTCCCCGCCGGCCAG
>JAAZNB010000409.1 GCA_012798515.1 Chloroflexota bacterium | reverse complement strand
GGCCTACCACGAGCTCATCCCCCTCTTCCAACAGGAATGGAAACAAAAGAGCGGGCAAGACGTGACCTTCGAAGAGTCCTACCTGGGCTCCGGGGCGCAGTCGCGCGCCATCGTGGAGGGCTTCGAAGCCGACATTGCCGCCCTCTCCCTGGAGGCGGACATCACCCGCATCGCCGAAGCCGGGCTGATCACCCACGATTGGAAAGCCGGGCCCCACAATGGCATGGTCAGCACCTCGGTGGTGGCCTTCGCCGTGCGCCCAGGCAACCCCATGCAGATCCACGACTGGGCTGACCTGGCCCAGCCCGGGTTGAAGATCCTCACCCCCAACCCCAAGACCAGCGGGGGGGCCATGTGGAACATCCTTTCCCTGTACGGCGCCGCCCAACGCGGCTTTGTGGAAGGCGTGCCGGCCGGTGATGACGCCGCCGCCCAGGCTTTCCTGCTGGCCGTCTTGCAGAACGTGGTGGTGATGGATAAGGGCGCCCGGGAGAGCATCACCAATTTCGAAAAAGGCATCGGTGACGTGGCCATCACCTACGAAAACGAAGTCCTGGTGGGCCAGCAAAGCGGCCAGGACTACGAGCTGGTGCTGCCGCGCTCCTCGATCCTGATCGAAAACCCGGTCGCCGTGGTGGACGCCTACGTCGACCAACACGGCACGCGCCAGGCGGCCGAAGAATTTTGTAACTTCCTCTTCACCCCCCAGGCACAGGAGATCTTTGCCCAATATGGGCTGCGCTCGGTCGACCCGGACGTGGCCGCCCAGAACGCTGAACGTTACCCGGCCCTGGAAGATCTGTTTACCATCGATTATTTTGGGGGTTGGGAACAGGCCGTCCCCGACTTCTTCGAAGCCGAGGGCATCTACACCACCACCGTTAACCAGGTGCAGGGGGGGACGGCGCAATGAGCCTGCCGTCTTTGCCGGCCTCGGGGGCGCCTGGCTATCCCAGCGGGCGCGGCTTCGGGCTGCGCGCCATCGCCCTGACCTACCTGGCGGTGATGCTGCTCATCCCGCTGGCGGTCATCCTGGCCGACGGCCTGAGCGAGGGATTGTCCGGCCTGTGGTACCAGGTCAGCCTGCCCCAGGCGCGCCACGCCCTGCTGCTCACCCTGTGGACCTCGGCGGTGATGACCGCCATCAACATGGTGATGGGCACGTTGACGGCGTACGTACTGGTGCGGTATGAATTCCCCGGCAAGAACCTGCTCAACTCCCTGGTCGACCTGCCCCTGGCCATACCCACCCTGGTCACCGGGGTCATGCTGGTGGTGCTGTACGGCCCCCAGGGGGCGCTGGGCGGCTGGTTGGAGAGCCAGCTGAACTTCCCGGTCATCTTTGCCCCGCCGGGCATCATCCTGGCCCTGTTGTTCATCACTTTCCCGTTCATGGTGCGCGCCGTGCAACCGGTGCTGGCCGGGCTGGACCGCACCCAGGAAGACGCCGCCACCACCCTGGGGGCCAGTGCCTGGACCATCTTCCGCCGCATCACCCTGCCCCCGCTGGCCCTGCCCATTGCCACCGGCGCCCTGCTCAGTTTCGCCCGGGCCATCGGCGAGTTTGGGGCCATCGTCATCGTGGCCGGCAATATCCCCATGTATTCCCAGACCGCGGCCGTGTACGTGCTGGGGGAGGTGGAGTCCGAGAACCGCCTGGGGGCCAGCGCCGTCTCGGTGGTCATGCTGGCCATTGCCCTGGCCATTATCCTGCTGGTGGATTGGATGCAGCGCCGCAGTAAGCAGGTGCGGGCATGAGGGGGCGCAACCTGCCTACCCCACGCCCCGAAGCGCGCAGCAGCATCTGGGTGCGCCGGGGCCTGATTGCCGTGGTGGTGCTCTACGTGGGCGGGCTCATCCTGGCCCCGCTGGCCGCGCTGGTGACCGGCGCCTTCCAGGACGGATTGGTCGCGGCGGTCCAATCTGTTCTCCAGCCGGACGCCCTGGCCGCCTTTGGCCTGACCCTGTGGATCAGCCTGCTGGTGGTGATCATCCAGGCCATCTTTGGCACCATCATTGCCTGGGTCATCGTGCGCCACCGCTTCCGCGGCCAGCGCCTGCTGAATGCCCTGATCGATATGCCCTTTGCGGTTTCTCCGGTGGTGGTGGGGTATATGTTGTTGCTTTTGTTCGGCCGCAACGGCCTGCTGGCCCCGCTGCTCACAGCGATCAACGTACGGGTGGCCTTTGCCGTGCCCGGCATGGTGCTGGCGACCCTGTTCGTCACCCTGCCCTTCATGATCCGCGAGATCATCCCAGTGCTGGAATCCTTCGACGTGCAGCAGGAAAAAGCCGCCGCCACCCTGGGGGCCAGCGGCTGGCAGATCTTCTGGCGCATTACCTTTCCGGCCCTGCGTTGGGGATTTATCTACGGGCTGACCCTGACTTTCGCCCGGGCCCTGGGCGAATTTGGGGCCGTGCTGGTCATCGGCGGAGGAATCCAGGGGCGCACCGAGACGGCCACGCTATTAATCTACCGGGCCCTGGACGAGCGCCAATACGTCAGCGCCTACAGCGCGGCGCTGCTGCTCGGCCTGTTCTCACTGGCCCTGGTGGTCGGCATCGACCTGCGCCGCCGTAAGATGCTGCGCTCCTGAGGGCCCAGGGCGAGCTCAGGAGCGCTCTGTCCCGTCCGGCATGACCGTATTCTTGAATTCTGTCCCGCTGAGCTCGGCGCCGCTCAGGTTGGCGCCCGTGAGGCGCGCCCCGGTCAGATTGGCGGCCGTCAGCCTGGCCCAGCGCAGGTCCGCCCCGCTCAAATTGGCCCAGCTCAGGTTGGCGCCGGTCATATCGGCATAGCGCAGGTCGGCCCCGCTCAGGTTGGCGCCGATCAAATCGGCCTCCACGAGGAAGGCCTGGCTCAAGTTGATCCCGGTCAGCCACAACGGTTTTACCTGGTTGAGCAGCATGTAGATTTCGTATCGGGTGTAATCGGCCATAATCGTTCTTCTCCATGGTGAAGTGCGGTTTTTACCGGCCGAATGGGTCAGCACACGCTCCCCCGGCGGACGACGTTTCACGACGTCCCCGGCCGGGCGCCCATTTCCTCCCCGGCCAGGCGGTACCATTTTAGTAACGCGGGATGGAACGATCGATCAAACGTGCGTAGGCGTCGATTCCCCCCGCCAGGTTGTAGACCTGGGCCTTGCCCAACTGCTGCAGCCATTGGGCGACCTGTTCGCTGCGCGCCCCGTGGTGACAGAACACGACCACTTTAGGGCCGTCCGGGCTGACTTCCTCGGGCAGCGCTGTTACCCCCTGTTGAGCGAGGCGGCTGAGGGGTGCATACAGCACCCGCCGGTCGCTGAGGTGGGCGTACTCCACTTCATATGGCTCACGCACGTCCAGGAGATACAGCGGCTGGGTGTCCTCCAACCAGCGGGCCAGCTCCTGGGCGTCGATGTCGTTGGCGGAATAGTCTTGCTCATCCATTAAGATTACACTTTCTGATCGCCAGGCTTCGCCTGGCGGCGTGGTTTCTTGGGCTGGGGTGGCTGGGGCCAGGCGTCCAGGGCGGTCAGGTTGACGTTGAAGACGCGCGGCGTTTTCTCCGCTTCCAGCGCCACCATGCTGATCGATGCCGGGCTGATCGCCAGGCGCTGGAAGGCGTCCCAGGGCATGCCCAGGAAATGGGCCAGCGCCAGGCGGATGACGTCGGCGTGGGTGAAACAGGCCACCACCTCGAAGGGCTGGTACCCGGAGGCGATGTCCTCCAGGGCAGACACCACCCGCGCCTGCATGGCCGACAGGCTTTCCCCGCCGGGGAAAGTCGTCCCCGCCGGTGCGTCCAGGATCTGCCTCCACAGCTTGAAACGCTTGAGCTGCCGGTAGGTCTTGCCTTCGAACTGGCCAAAATCCACCTCGATCAACCCCGGCTCGACCTGGATCTCCAGGCCCAGGGCTGCGGCCAGCGGCCCGGCCGTCTCGACGGCGCGCTCCATCGGGCTGCTGTAAATGGCTTTGATCGGCGCCTGCACCAACTGGCCGGCCAGTTTGACGGCCTGCTGGCGGCCTTTCTGATTCAGGTGGATCTCGGGCAGCCTGCCTGCCAGGCCGCGATACATGTAATCGTTTTCTCCGTGGCGGATCAGTAAGAGAATTGGCATTTCACCCCATTGATACCTGCAATTTATCTATACTCCCGGCCTGTAGCCGGCCGGGCATCTACGCAACGAGTGCGGAAAACTGTGTTGTTTCAGTGCTCTACGACCGTGATATCCACGGCAGACATGCTGAAACACGTTCCCCCACGTTTTCGCCCGTATTCGACGCCG
>JAAZNB010000408.1 GCA_012798515.1 Chloroflexota bacterium | reverse complement strand
GATTGTTGGGGGAATTTTGGGGAATTCACGAATACCTGCCGGATTTTTGGAGCGCCTAAACCTGCCGTTCAAGGGAACGCCGCCAGGAAAAAGGCCGGTAAAACCCCTCCAGGGGCGTAAAAATCGCGTAAAAAAGTGTTGGGCTGCGCGTGCGGGGCGTTCCCTAGAGGGAATCACGATGGTTGGGCCGGATTTCCCGCATGCTGTGTCCGGGAGATAGCCAGGTGAACAGACTTTTGATGGATCCATTCCCCTGGGAAGGATGGTCGAGGATGGCCAGCAGCAGTGTGGCGGTGAGAAGGGCGGCGCCGATCCACTGCTGGGCGCTAAGACGATCACCCAGCCACAACTGGGCCAGCAGGACGGTGATGAGTAATTCCGAGAGGCCCAACAGGGTGGTCTGCATGCCGCCCACGTGTTTGACGCCGGTGAACAGGCTGAGCCGGGATAGGAAAGTCAGCAGGCCCATCCAGAATACCGGCGCGGCCGTCTGGTACCAGCCCGGCGCCAGCGGGCTGCCAAACAGGGCATACACGCTCACTACGGTGACACTCATAGCGATCAGGGTGTATAAAGTCACTGTCTGCGCCGGGGCTTCGTAAAGCACGCGCTGGTTGATGAGCAAGTGTAGTGCGTATAGTAATGCAGAGGCCAACATCAACCCCGCACCCAACCAATCCACACTCTCCCCGCTGCGGTTGACCAGCAGATAGATACCGGGGATGGAAAGGAGGAGGCGGAAACCGGTCAGGCGAGACAGGGATTGGTGGTCCAGCCACAACCAGAAGGCCATGAACAGGGGATAGAGCGAATACAGCGTATGCGCCAGGCTGGCATCCATGCGGCTCAATCCGGTGTAGTAGAAGATCGAGCCCAGCCCGTTGGTGGCTCCGGCCAGGATGCATCCCACAAAGCCCACCGGATAGATATACAGGTATTTGGGCTTGAAAAGCAGGGTGAGCACCAGCAAAAGCAGCGCGGCGATGCTGGTGCGCAGTGAAACGACCGCCAGGGGTGAGAACCCTGCCAGCATGGCCTGCTTACCCAGGACGGGCACCATGCCCAGGAAGACGGCCGAACTGACGGCCGCCCCGATCCCGGTGGCTCGTGATGTACGCTTCATGAGCTCATTACTCTATCGTTTGGCGTAAGCATCCCTCGCAGTGGGGTGAGAGCCGGTTAACTCAGTAGCATGTTGACTTCGTTGAGCAAATCGTCGCTCATAAAGTCGCCTTTTTGCATCAGTGATTGGATGTGGCCTTGCAGGCGGCTTTTCTCGGCAGCGGTCAGCTCTTTGGCCGTGACCACGATGACGGGGATGTCGGCCGTGTCCGCGTTGGACTGGAGGGCATCCAGCACAGAGAAGCCATCTTTTTCCGGCATCATCAGGTCCAGGATGATCAGGTTGGGTTTCTCTTTGACCGCTACGTCGATGGCTTCCTGCCCATTGGTGGCTTCATAGATGACATAGTCGCCCTGGGTCTGCAAGATGCGCCGGATCAGCCGGCGGACGTCCGGGTTGTCGTCGGCAATGGCGATGCGGGGGAAACGATCGACGGCCATCTTGCTCAAGGCAGCCAGCAGGCCTTCCTCTTGCGATTCTTCGTTCATCGAGTT
>JAAZNB010000407.1 GCA_012798515.1 Chloroflexota bacterium | reverse complement strand
TTCTCGGTAGAGTTCCCGCGCCAGACCGGGGTATTCCCGTGGGTCCTATTAGCATGGAATCCTACTGAGCTTATCGCTTGCCAACCGGTTCAGGCTGACGCCGGACTCGGCTGCTTCCAATGCCAGCTGCCGGTGGAGTTCAGGGGGAACCCGGACCATGAAACGACCACTGTATTTTCTGGTAGCAAAAGGTTCTGGAATCGGTTCGCCGTTCTTTTGTAAGTCAGCTACCACATCAGCCACGACCTGACGGATTCCCAGGAGTGCCGCTTCCGGTTCAGACGCAAGCCAGCTCAGGCTTGCGAATTCCGCGCACAGCCCGATATATTCGCCGTCTTCCTCGGACCAGGTGACACGATAGGTGTAACGATCATTTTGTAACATTGTCTTGCTCCTCCACATCTCCACCCCCGGCCGTCAATCGCTCAATCGCTTTGAGCACTTGCCTGACCTGATAGGCCTTGGCCATTCCTTTATCGTTTTGAATGTTCACCCGCGGATCTCCCTGCCAGGGTGTCTTATAGATCCGATGACTACCGCTCGTTTGTCTGTTCTCGCCAAAGAAATGGTCACATACCTTACACAGATCGTTAAAACTGACCCCTTTGGGGTTGCGGCGCATTGTAGCGAGGATGTCTTGGATGGACGTCACAAATATATGATATCACTATTGATACTATTGTCAAGGGGCTCTTCAGAAACCTACGCAAAAACCGATCCTTCAGCAGGCCATCCAGGTATTTGAATGCCAGGTTCTACGGTCGACCAGAACGGGTAAATTGGGTTCTGCAACTGGCACACCCACCTGCATTGCCATACCAGCCGCCATTGCCGGCGTACGCTTTTACCAGCGTTGTTTTAAACCGTTTTCGATGGACAGGCGTAAGGATTTGTGCGGACGGATCGGGTTATAGGTACCGTCTCGCCAGGTCGCAGCGGCAGGATGCATGTTCAAGTCTTTCGAAAAAGCCGACGTTTTGCGCGCCAAACGGCTATTGAATATCCAGGCGCTCAGATAGCTGCGTACCACATAGGCAGTGCTTTTACCCATCAGGGCAATCAGATCGCTCTTCTTGCCAAACACTGCGCCGAGATGGATTCCTTCTAAATACCCATGTGCGTGGCGCAGCTTGACCATTTGCGGGCACTGCCTTGCCGGGCTATGCCTGTACACGTGTGGTGGGCGATCCCTGCCACTGGATTGTGGCGCCAGACCGTATACTTATGGCATCGTCTATGCCGCCTACCCATCGGAAATCGTGGAAGGTGGACCAATCGGGATGCCCACGTTCTTTCAATGTCTGAAAAACTTCTCTAACGGCCTGGCTTTCATCTGTCCCGCTGCGTAGCGCCGGCCGGCGAAGCCCGTCCGGTACCTCGGGGCAGGGGCCGAGGAGTCTTCGACCCGCACCGTCTTGATCTGGGTGCGGGCCTGGACCTTGCCGGTGTTGAAGGGCGGGTCGATGTAGATCAGGTCGATCGACTCTGCCGGCAGGCATTGTAAGGTTGGCAAATTGTCGCCAAAGTAGATGCGATGAGGGGACATGCAGTTATTTTAACATAAGCTCAGGGGATCAACCGCCCGCAAATGGCCCCGCCCGAGATAGGGCCTAAAACGTGCGAGTCCGAGCTGGCATTGCGGTTATCCCCGAGGACAAAGTACTCATCCTCTCCCATGTCCTGGGGATCATAGCTATATTCCATGGGCTCCAGGACGTAGTCTTCCGGGAAGAGCTCCCCGTTGAGGTACAACTCCCCGGAGCGGATCTCGACACGATCCCCAGGGATGGCGATCAGGCGTTTGGCGTTCAGCTCGTCGTGCGCTGTCCTGTACACCACGATGTCCCCACGGATCACATCCTCAGCCGTAGCCGGCAACATGGTGTACGCCTGGTCCACCTTCAGGGCCGGCTCCATACTTGCGGTATGCACGACCAACACTTGCACCTGGCAGCCGGCAAGGAGCAGCGCCAACAAGGC
>JAAZNB010000406.1 GCA_012798515.1 Chloroflexota bacterium | reverse complement strand
GCGGTATACTAGGGGCCATGGAAAACCGTGAGCACCTCATGTTCTGCGCCCTGCACCTGTTCTCCTCACGCGGTTACGAGGCGGTGGGTGTGCAGGAGATCGTGGAATCGGCCGGTCTGACCAAGCCCACCCTGTACCACTACTTCGGCAGCAAGCACGGGCTGTTGGACGCCATGCTCAAGGAGTACTACACCGACTTCAACCACCGCGTGCGTGAGGCAGCCGATTATCACGGCGACCTGCCGCTGACCCTCAACCACATCGCCGCCGCTTATTTCCAGTTCGCCCGCGAGCGGCGCACCTTTACCCGCATGGCCCTGGCGCTCGGTTTTGCCCCGCCCAGCAGCGAGGCTTACCAGGCCGTGCTGCCCTACTCCAGGGAACAGTACGTCCTGCTGGAAGAGATGTTTGCCCAGGCAGCCGAGAACCACGGCAACATGAAAGGCCGCCAGCGCGCCTACGCCGCCACGCTGATCGGCATGCTCAACACCTACGTGATCATGTTCCTCAACGGCCACATCGACCTGGACGACCAGCTGCTCTACCAGGCCGTCCACCAGTTTATGCACGGTATTTTCTCGTAGGTCTCTTTTTTTATCACTGTCTTGTACCGAACAGTAGGTATACACAAGGATTATCGCCATGTCACATTGGGCCAACGACGCAATTTTTTACCACATCTATCCCCTGGGATTGTGCGGCGCGCCGCAGCGCAACGATTTCACCTCCCCGCCGGTTCCCCGCCTGGAACAGGTCTATTCCTGGCTGGATCACATCCAATACCTGGGCGCCAACACCCTGTACCTGGGCCCGTTGTTCGAGTCCGGCAGCCACGGTTACGACACCCGCGACTATTACACCGTCGACCGCCGCCTGGGCGACCGCCAGACCCTCTCGCGGCTCAGCGCCGAGCTGCACCGCCGCGGCATACGCCTCATCCTGGACGCAGTCTTCAACCACACCGGTCGCGATTTCTGGGCCTTCCAGGACATCCTGGCCCGCGGGCCGGATTCGCCCTACTGCGGCTGGTACCAGGATCTGCGTTTCGACGGGCGCAGCCCCTACGGCGACCCGTTCACCTACCAGGGTTGGAACGGGCACTACAACCTGGCCAAGCTCAACTTGAGCCACCCCGACGTGCAGGCACATCTACTGCAAGCCACCGCCCTGTGGATGGACGAATTCGACGTCGACGGCCTGCGCCTGGACGCGGCTGACTGCATCGACCCGTCCTTCTTGCGCCAGCTGGCCTCCTTCTGCCGCACTCGCCGGCCGGACTTCTGGCTGGTGGGCGAAGTGGTGCACGGCGATTACCGTAAGTGGGCCAATCCGCAAACGCTCGACTCGGTGACCAATTACGAGTGCTACAAAGGCCAGTACTCCAGCCTGGTAGACCGGAATTACTTCGAAATCAATTATTCACTCAACCGCCAGTTCGGGCCGGAAGGCATCTACCGCGGCCTGCCCCTGTACCAGTTCGTCGACAACCACGACGTCAACCGCGTGGCCAGCATGCTGGCCGACCCGGCCGGCCTGTACCCGCTGTACGGTCTGTTGTTCAGCATGCCGGGAGTGCCTTCGATCTATTACGGCAGCGAATGGGGCATCGAGGGCCGCAAGAACGGTGACGACAGCCCGCTGCGCCCGGCCCTCACCCTGGAGGGAATGAACGCTCACAACCCGCACCCCGACCTGCCGGCCGTGCTCCACCGCCTGGCCCAGGTACGCCAGGCCCTGCCGGCCCTGCGCTACGGGGAATATCTGCCGCTGGCCGTGGCCAGCCAACAGCTGGCCTTCGCCCGCCGCGGCGGGGGCGCCACCGTGGTCGTGGCGCTGAACGCCGCCGATCAGGCGGTGAGCATCGACCTCCCACTGACCGGCCTGACCGGGAAGCGCCTGGAAGATCAGCTCAACCCCGGACACACTTTCCCGGTGCAAGACGGGCACGCCCGGGTCACGCTCGATCCGCACTGGGCGCGCATCATGAGCCTGCAAGCCTGAAGGTCTAGCGGGCCGGGGCGATCCCACCCCGGCTCGATAATTGGCCTGCCATGGAGCAGGCAGGGGAAACCGGCCGGCCGGATACTACTACTCTCCTGACCGGTTTTTTCGGGTAGAATGAAACCGGTTCTGCCATGAAAAATCTCCGTCTGCGCCGCCTGCTCATCCTGCTGGCCCTGGGGCTGCCGGCCCTGGCCTGCAATTTTCCCGGCCTGGCGCGCGTACCCGCGCCGGATGACCAGGTCGAAGCCTTGCGCCAGACGATGGACGCCATGTTGGCCCAGGAGCAGGCCGCCGCGACGCCGGAGGCCACCGCCCCCGCTCCGGACACTCTGCCGGGCATTCCCCCGCCGCCACAGGAAAATGGGCCCTTTTTTACCTATACCGCCCAATCCGGCGACACCCTGCCGGCGGTCGCCGCCCGCTTCGGCGTGTCCCCGGGCGAGATCAGCGCTCCACAGGCCATCCCGCCCGCCGGCCTGATCGACCCCGGCCTGCCCCTCATCATTCCCAACGTCCTGCCGCCGGCCGCCTACCCCCACGCGGTGATGCCGGACAGTGAAGTCGTCTACTCGCCCACCGCCCTGGATTTCGATACCCTGTCGTTCGTCGCCCGCGCCGGCGGCTATCTCAGTCGCTACGGCGAGACGGTGGACGGCGAATGGTTGAGCGGGGCGCAGATCGTTGAGCGCCTGGCCGTGGAGACCTCCACCAACCCGCGCCTGCTGCTGGCCCTGCTGGAATACCGCTCCCACTGGCTGCTGGGCGACCCCCGCGACACGGCCCAACAGCAGTATCCCCTTGGTTTCTACAACGGCGACTACCGCGGCCTGTACCCGGAGCTGTCCCTGGCCGTCCGCTACCTCAGCCAGGGCTATTATGGCTGGCGCAGGGGCAGCCTGACCGAGATGGAATTCACCGACGGCAGCCGCCTGCGCCTGGCCCCCGGGCTGAACGCCGGCACGGCCGCCGTACAGGTCCTGTTTTCGCACCTGATGACCCCGTCCGAATGGGAAGCCGCCCTGTACGGCAGCGACAGCTTCCCCGTCCTATACCAGCGCCTGTACGGCGATCCCTGGGAACTGGCCGCCGGCATCGGCCCGCTCTTGCCCGCCGGGCTGGCCCAACCGCCCCTGGAACTGCCCTTCCTGCCCGGTGGGCTGTGGAGCCTGACCGGCGGCCCGCACATTGCCTGGGGCGAGGGCTCTCCGCCCGGGGCGCTGGACTTTGCCCCGGTGACCGGCGAGCCGGCTTGCAGCGTCTCAGCCGCCTGGGCTACCGCTGCGGCCGCCGGGATCGTCGTCCGCTCACAGCGTAATGTGGTGGTCCTCGACCTGGACGGCGATGGCCGCGAGCAGACCGGCTGGGACCTGCTCTACATGCACGTGGCCGACCAGGAGCGCGTCCTCCCCGGCGCCACGCTGGCCGTCGACGCGCCCATCGGGCACCCCTCCTGCCAGGGCGGGCGCGCCACGGGGAGCCACGTCCACCTGGCGCGTAAGTACAACGGGGAATGGCTGTCTGCCGGTGGTCCGCTGCCCTTCACCCTCAGCGGCTGGGTCGCCCAGGAGAGCGCCCGAGCCTACGAGGGCATTCTGGTCAAAGGGGATCAAATCGTCACCGCCCGCCCCGACGGTTCGCACCAATCCAGCATCTCGCGTTGATGGCAGAGGAGTTCGGGGTATAATCCCTCCTGACTGCACTTAATCACGTCTGCATGAGAGAATCTGGCAGCCGCGGCGTGTTCCTCTCTTCACCACGTTTTCCAAGGCTGAATGCGCTGCCGGCCGCTCCCGTCGAATATGAAGCGCATACGATCCCTCCGGTTCCGCTCTTATACTGTCCCGCTGGCGCTCCTGCTGCTGTGCATTGGCGCATTTGGCATCCTGCTCCCCACCCTGGGTTACTACTGGGACGATTGGGCCAAGATCCTGGTCAGTCGCCTGCACGGCCTCTCGGGCTACTGGGCTTATTACGCCGAGGACCGCCCCTACTCGGCCTGGACGCACATCGTCTTCACCGCCATCCTGGGCGCCCGGCCGCTGGCCTGGCAGATCTTCCAGTTCGTGCTCATCTGGCTGTCGGCCTGGGCCATGTACTGGGCCTTGAGCCGCCTGTGGCCGCGCATGCGCTGGCACGCCGCCGCGGTGGCGCTGTTGTTCGTGGTCTACCCGGCCTTCCAGCAGCAGCCCGTCTCGCTCACCTTCCACCAGCAGTGGCTCCAGTATCTCTTTTATCTGCTCTCCCTGGGGTGTATGATCCAGGCCGTACGCCGGCCGGAACGCGCCCTGGCCTGGACGGCCCTGTCCCTGCTCCTGGCTGCCGGCCAGCTGCTGGTCACCGAATACTTTGCCCCCCTGGAACTGCTGCGCCCCCTGCTGCTGTGGCTGCTGGTCGCCCAGGTTCGTCCCGGCGCCAGCCTGCGCCAGCGGCTGGTCGATACCCTGCGCCGCTACGCCCCTTACGCCGTGGGCATTCTCATCTACGGCGTGTGGCGCCTGTTCTTCATCCAGCTCAGCGGCGACGACCCTTACAAAGCCGAGACGCTCTACGGGCTGATCTCCCAGCCTATCCCTACCCTGGCCAACCTGGCGCGGGTGATGGTGCAGGACTCGTTGAGCATGCTCGTCTCCACCTGGGCGCCGGTCTTCACCACCGGGCGCATCGATTCGTTCTCCTTGATGAACGCCATGATCCTGGTCGTTTCAGCGGCCCTGGGCGTGGCCGTTTTCGTCTACCTGCTGCGCCTGGAACAGGAGCCGTACGAAGACGAACGCAAGCGTTGGGTGGTCCAGGCTGCCCTGGTCGGGTTGGTAGCCGTCTTCCTGGGCGCGTCCCCCGCCTGGCTGACCGGGCGAGAAGTGGTTTGGGATTTTCACTCCGACCGTTACGCCATGCCGGCCCTGTTTGGCGCCAGCCTGCTGTGGGTGGCCTGCCTGGAATGGATCGCCCCCGGGCGGGCGCAGAAAGCCGCCCTGCTGGGCTTGATGATCGGCCTGGCCGGCGGGTACCACCTGCACACGGCCGCCGATTACCGCCGCATCTGGCAGAACCAGCTCTCGGTCTACTGGCAGCTCTACTGGCGCGCCCCGGCCGTCGCCCCCGGCACGGCCCTGATGTTCGAAGACGAGCCATTCCCCAACCAGGGCCTGTTTTCCACCAGCGCGGCCATCAACTTGCTCTACCCGCAGCCCGAGGATCGCCAGGACCTGGCCTACTGGGTGTACGTACTCAAACCGCGCTTCGAAAACCCGGACGTAGATCCCCTCAGCCTGGGCTTCCACACCCAGTTCCGCACCCTGGTCTTCAACGGCGGATCGCCCAACGTGCTGTTGTTCTCCTACAATCCCGGGTTGAGCCAGTGTGTATGGCTGCTCTCCCCCGACGACGTCACCGACCCCACCCTGTCGGGGCTGCTCAAGCGTTACCTGCCGGCCTCTAACCCGGCCCTGGTCTCGTCCGACCCGGCCGGTTGGGTCCCGCCGGCGGACATGTTCGGCGCCGAACCGGCCCACCAGTGGTGCTATTACTACCAGAAGGCCGACCTGGCGCGCCAGCTCGGTGATTGGGAGCAGGTAGCTGCCCTGCAAGAAGAGGCGCACGGCAAAGGCTACGCTATCGAAGTCACCGAATCCAGTGAGCCCCGCGAATGGATGCCCTTCCTGGAAGCCGACCTGCACCTGGGCCGCCTGGAGGAAGCTAACCAACTGACCAGCGCCATCTACGCCATTGATCCCGTCTACCAGGCCCAACTGTGTTCTATCTGGCAGCGCGCCTCGGACGGCGCAGCGCCGCCGTCCGAGCTGGAGTGCGCCCCATGAGGATGGCCTCCGAACAAAATGTCCCCGCCCGATGCTTCTTTCAATCCACGTGAAAAAGAAGTCGCCGCCCTGCTTTTATAGGGCAAAAGCAACCAGCAAATTGCCCAGGCGTTAGGCATCGCGGCGCGCACCGCCGAATTCCACCTCACCCACATCTACGCCAGGTTGGGAGTCGCCTCGCGGGCCGAGGCCATCCTGGCGCTCTTCCAAAGAGACCTGCGGGAAAGCGCAGGTGCGCCTGCGTAGGCGTACATACGGGAATCCGCCGCGGCAGGCGTACTCACCTTCGACCTGCAATGAGCTGGACGACCGCCTTTTCCGTTCAGGCCACCCCGGCGCGCGCCAGGTAGATGTGCGGGAAGGCGTGATAATCGTCGCTGCGCCCCTGGAAATAGCGCGCTTCGATCTCTGCCGGGCCCAGGTTGTCTTCCAGCCGCAGCCCCAGGCGCGCCAGCTGCCCGGCCAGCGCCTGCGGGTCGAAACCGGTCTTCATCGGCTCGCCGCTGCGGGCCACCACGCGCTGCATGGCCTGTGCCTGCCGGCCCGCATGTTGGGGATCAAAGGCTTCCGGGCGCTGGTAATCGAAGACCACCTGGCTGCCCACAGAGGCCAGGCGGGCGAGCGCCTCCAGGGTGTCCAGGACGACGCCCGTATCCAGGTAATAGGTCACCCCCAGCCAGCTGAAGAAAGCGGGGCGGCTCTCCTGATAACCACCGCTCTTCAGCCCATCCTCCAGGCTCTGGCGGGTGAAATCGAGGGGGATGAAGTGCAGCCCGGCCGGGATGGGCCATCCCAGGCCCGCCAGGCGCTGGCGCTTGAGCGCCTGGGTGGCCGGGTGATCCACCTCGAAAATTTGCAGGCCCGCAGCCCACGCCGGGCTGCGGAAAGCGAAGCTGTCCAACCCGGCGCCCAGCAAGACGTACTGGCCAACGCCGGCCCGCACGGCCGCCTCCAGGCAGTCTTCGGCGTAGCGCGAGCGGCACAGCGTGACCGGTCCGTTGACGTGCTGCATGACCCACGCCAGAGCCTGCGCCGGATCAGTACAGGCGGCCGCTTGCTGGGGATCCACCGTAGCGAGCATGGCGCTCATGTTCTGCTCCAGGAAGGCCCGCTCCGCGTCGCTGAACCACTGCGGCGCCAGGTAATCGTCGAAGATCTTGGGGGTATCATGGGTAGCGTGATAAGCGCGTGCAAAAGCAGTCACCATGGCCGTTACGCCGGTTTGTCTCTCTTCTGTCATGTAGATCTGTCCCTTGAAACATAGAATTAAGTGAGCAGTGTGCATAAATACGTCAACTCAAAACAGATAGGAGTAAAGAAATCTGCCTGAACGGTAAACCGAACACATTGTTGACGATCATCGCTATCTGGACAGCCAATACACCCAGACAAAGAAAAGGCCGAACCTTGCTCAACCCTTGAACCGGCAATTGTTTATGGTTATTAGCTGTGCCGAGCACCTTACTAAATAAATCAAACACCGGTTCGATAGCGGTTTTTCGACCTTTGAGCCAATCGTGGACATCTTTTTGCTTCAGAAAGCGATGATAGGCTTGGGCGTACTTGCCGTTTTGCCACTTTGCGGCTGGAGAGACCAGGATCATCCCGTGCGCCGCCCATTGCCGAACGCGCGTGGCTTTGAAATAGGCGTTATCGCCAACCACTGCGTTGGGATGAAGGGCAAACAAGGCTTCCCACTTTTGATCGATGACCCGGCTTTCGTCCACGCTAGCGGTTTCGACTTGGACCAGTTTGGGAAAACCGGAGCGGTTGCAGGTCAAATGACAACTGTAGCCATACACCCAACCGTGATAAGCGCTCTTGCCCCAACTCGCATCGGTATCCAGGTGACGCAATTTCTCCGGGATGCGATTGGCCTGGCGATCAACTTGATGCCAAACCGGGCCTTGGGCTTTGAACAGCGAAGCATCTTCGGCCAGCACTTGACTGTCAAATTCAGGAGCCAAGGCTTCTGCCCAACGTCCCAGAAACGCGATAAAGGCCTGACAGGTCTCGTATAGGGTAGGATAGCGTCGGGAAAGCGTGCTCCGATCCGGGATGGTTTCGAACCCCAAGAGTTGCCGTCCCTGGGGATGCTGTTGGAGCCAGCGATGTTGGGCTTTGAAGGCCGAGATGCGGCGGATCATCATGATGGTAAAGAACAGGATCAGGCGTTTGGTCGGATAATTGAAGGGATGCCCACGATGCGATTTCTGGTTTTGCTCTTGTTCAAACAATTCAAACAGAGTAAAGTAGGTTTGGACATAGTCGGAATGAGACGGTGCTTGCAAAAGCTCACCTCCTGATGATCTTGGCGGATTTTTCAGTATGGTGATCCGTTTTCCCGACTATGTCAACTTATTTATGCACACTCCTCAATTAAGTACGATGCTTAATAACATGTCCGGGAGAGGGATTCAACTCTGGATTATGTAATCCAAAACCAGGAAGAATGGGTATTGACTTTGGCCAGGGCGTATCTTTTTAGTGACAATGGCGTCATATACCGGTGGAGAACACAGACGCATGACATCTGAAGAAGATTTAATCCGGCGCGCCCGCCGCTTCGAGCAGGGCGCCCTGGCCGAGATTTATGACCACTACAGCCCCGGCGTCTACCGTTACGCCGCCCGCCTGCTGGGGGATACCCAGCTGGCCGAAGACTGCGTGAGCGATACTTTCCTGCGTTACCTGTACGCCCTGCGCGCCGGCGGCGGCCCCCGGGATCACTTGCAGGCATACCTGTACCGCATCGCCCACAATTGGATCACGGACCAGTACCGCCGCCAGCCCCCACCGCAGCTGCCGCTGCACGACGAACTGCCCGACGGTGAAGAGGGCCTTTTGCAGGCCGTGGTGAAACGCATCGACCAGATCCAGGTGCGCGGCGCGCTGGCCTGCCTGACGCCCGACCAGCGCCAGGTGATCGTCTTGAAATACCTGGAAGGCTGGGAGAACGAAAGCGTCGCCCGCGCCCTGGAAAAACCGGTCGGATCGATCAAGTCCCTGCAACACCGCGCCCTGGAGGCGCTGCGCCGGATGTTGTTACCCCACAAGGAGGAGATGTATGGCTGACGCCAGGCAGTCCAAAGATACACCAGTAGAAGAATTGTTATCCGGGCTGTCCGGCGTCTCGCCGCGCGACCCGCAAGCTGCCGCCGCAGGCCGGGCCCGTTTTCTGGCCCAGGCCCAGGAATTAGCCCCGGCCGTATCCGGCCCGGGAGACCAGCGTCATAGAGGACGGAACATCAATCTCTTCGAAAGGATCAAGATCGATATGCATCCCAAACTAAAATATTCCGTCCTCGCCACCCTGGCCATCCTCGCTGTGATTGCCATGGTGATGGCCAACAACGTCACCACTGTGTCGGCGCAACAAGTCCTCGAACGGGCCGCCGCGGCCCAACTGAGCGCCACAGGCGGGCAAGGCATCCGGCACGAGCGCATCCAGGTCTACGAGAACCCCGGGGCGCTTCCCGGAGAAGACGCCGGGAAGACGAGTATCTACGACAACTACACGGATCTGGCCAGCGGCCAATATCGCTACATCACCCAAGACGCAGACGGGAACATCCTCAGCATCGGCGCTTCGGACGGGGACTTCACCTACTTCTACTTCGCCAAGGATGCAGTCCCGGGCGGATCGCTGACTATTGCCCGGGCTCCTGTCGCGGCAGACGAAGGAGAGAAACGCCTGGTCACCGTCCCGGCTGAACAGAACAGGGCCGTCTTCGACCAGTTCAACAATAACCCCCGGGTGAGCCTGGAAGACAAGATCACCCGCGCCGACGGCCGCCAGGCCTACGTCCTGGTAAACCCCAGCTTCCAGACCCAGAAACTGGCTGATGGCCAGGAAGAAACGATCCCCACCGGCATCACCCGTATGACCTTCGACGCCGAGACCTACCAGCTACTGGAAAGCCAGATCGCGGTGCGTAAAGATGGACAGGACGTGGTCATCTACACTGCCCAAACCCTGGTGGACGAGCTCCTGCCGGAAGACAGCCCGGTAGCCTGGGACCTCAGCGACCTGGCCAACGTTACCTTCGTCGACGAACCCCCGGCGGACACAACCGACGATGTCAGTTTCGAGACCCTCTCCGAAGAACAACTGGCCGGGCGCGCCGAGGCCTACGTGCTGTCCGAGCTCCCCGAAGGGTTTACCCAGGAGATCGTTGCTGCGGCGAACCAGCCGGCAGACCAGCCCTACACCTTCGAGGTCAACTACCACGGCAGCAGGGATGCGTTCTTCGGTATGCAGGCCATTGGCCAGCTGGACGCAGGCTTCGTCGAGACGAATTTCTACGACAGTAGCTATAAGACGGCCTCCGGGCTGGTGCTGTACTTCAGCCCCTCCGATGGCGGTTCTACCGGCGGCGCCTCCGCCATACTGGCCGCCCCCAGCGGCAACAGCTTCCTGCTGATCAGCAGCCTGCCGCGCGAGCAGGTCCAGGAACTGGCGGAAACGCTGATCCCCCTCCAGTAAGCCCCCAACCCAAACAATTTTACAGCGCGGCCTGAAACCAAGTTTCAGGCCGCCTTTCCCTCCCCCAATGCGGCCTTCTTCCGAACTGGGGGAGGCGCCGGAGGGGTGTTCTTGTGTCCGGCCCGAGCGCCGGACTATTCTTCGTCTGCCCAGATTCCACCTTGACAATATAGAACATATGTTTTATTATCGACTCATCGCAAGCAATTGAACCTGAAGCCAGAGGGAAAAGGCAGACATCATGAAATCAAACATCGGACACATTCAAATCAACATCCAGCTGGAAAATATCGCCTTCTATAAAGACCTGTTCGACTTTCTGGGCTGGTCCGTGCTGTACGAAGACCCCTACATGCTCGGCGTGGGGTCGGAACAGGGCAGCAGCCTATGGTTCACCGGCCCGCTCAAAGAGTGCACCAACGACTACGACGGCCCCGGCATGAACCACCTGGGCATCAGCGTCAGCGCCCAGAGCGACGTCGACCAGGCCGTGGCTTTCTTACAGGCGCACGACGTCGCCGCCCTGTTCGAAACGCCCCGCCACCGCGCCGAGTTTTGCTCCTCCCCGGACGAGACTTACTACCAGGTAATGTTCGAATCCCCGGACCGCATCCTGTTCGAGGTCGTCTACACCGGGCCGCGCGCCGGCTGAGCCGCGCCCCAGACAATATCAGGGTGGGCGGTGGATCTTCACCAACCGCCGCCCACCCTGTGACAATTCCCGGCCAGACCGGGCCGCCAAAGCGCATTTTCGCCCCGGGGCGAAAATGCGCTTTTTGGGATTTTGGCGCTCAAAAGCGGGGTAAAATTACAGGCGCCGACAGGCGCTATTCTCCACATGCAAGGACAACCACAATGTTACCCGTTGAACTACGACCACACATCTATTGGGTGGGCGTGAATGATCGCACGACACAACTCTTCGAAGGCCTCTGGTCTATCCAGGAAGAAGGAATTTCCTACAACAGCTATTTGATCGACGATGAAAAGAAAGCCATCATCGACCTGAGCAGCAAAATGACCACTGACGAACTGGTGGCACAGATCCGCACCGTCATGGACCCGGCGCAGCTCGACTACATCGTCATCAACCACATGGAACCCGACCACTCCGGGGCGCTCAAAGCCCTGCTGTTGCTGGCCCCACAGGTCGTCCTGCTGGGCACGGCCAAGACCCAGCAAATGTTGGAACGGTTTTACGGCATCACCGAGAACGTGCACGTGGTGAGCGACGGCGAACGCTTATGCCTGGGAGAGCACAGCCTGCGTTTCGTCGCCACGCCCTTCGTTCACTGGCCCGAGACGATGATGACCTATGAAGAAAGCCAGCACATCTTGTTCTCCTGTGATGGTTTCGGCGGGTACGGGGCGTTGAACGGCCGGATCTTCGACGACGACATCCAGCCCCTGGACTGGTACGAAGCGCAATCCCTGCGCTATTTCGTCAACATTATCGCCACCTTTAGCAAACCGGTCCGCAACGCCATCGCCAAGCTGGAAGGGCTCCCCCTGGACATCGTGGCCCCCTCTCACGGCCTGGTGTGGCGCAAACGCCCCCAGCACATCATCGACCTGTACCGCCGGTGGGCGGCCTACGCCACCGGCCCCGGCGACCTGAGCGTCACCCTGATCTACGCCTCGATGTATGGCAACACCGAAAAGATGATGGAAGTCATCGCCCAGGGCATCCTCGACCAGGACGTCCCGCTGACTGTCTTCAACGTGGCCACCACCCCCTTGAGCCACATCCTGCCCGCCCTGTGGACCGGGCATGGCGTGATGGTCGGCGCCCCCACTTACGAAGGCGGCCTGTTCCCGCCCATGGCCAAGACCCTGGAGATGGCCGAGATCAAGCACATCTACAACAAGCTGGCCGCTCGTTTCGGCAGCCACGCCTGGAACGGCGGCGCCCAGCGCCGCTTCGAGCAGATGGCCGAGACGCTCAAATGGCAGCTGACCGGCAACTTCGAGTTCTCCGGGGCGCCCAGCCAGGACGAGCTGCTCCGCGGCCGCCAGTTTGGCTCCGAGCTGGCCTGCCAGGTGCGCCTGGCGCTGCAGAACCGGGGAGAAATCCCCAGGAGCGTCCCTTTGAATTGATCTCCTCCCGGGGCTGAATACCCCGGGATTTTTTGTTTAAAAACCCCCTGCCCCAATTCGACGGACTATGATATATATTAAAACTAAATTAGTAACCACTCAGCCTGAGAAGAAAGGTTC
>JAAZNB010000405.1 GCA_012798515.1 Chloroflexota bacterium | reverse complement strand
GCCTGTGGGCTGATGCGCCCGGTCACCTGGGTGCCCTCGTAGAGGGGTGGCAGCCACTCGGAGGGGATCTCCAGGGCCGAGAGCACCTCGGAGGACCACTGCCGGGTGCGCAGATCCATCAACACCGTGCCGGCCCCGTCGGCCTTGTCCATGGCGTATTCACCGGTGAGGTGGTAGCGCACGTAGTCCTTGGGCAGCAGGATGTGCCGCGCCTGGGCGTAGACCTGGGGCTCGTTTTCCCGCACCCACAAGACCTTGGGGGCAGTGAACCCGGTCAGGGCGTCGTTGCCGGTGATCTGGATGAAACGCTGTTTGCCAATGCGGGCGCGAATTTCGTCACACTGGGCGCCCGTGCGCTGGTCGTTCCATAGAATGGCCGGGCGGAGCACGCGGCCTGCGGCGTCCATCAGCACCAGCCCGTGCATCTGGCCGGTCAGCCCCAGGCCGGCGATGGCGTCGCCGTTTACCCCGGTCTTTTCCAGCACGGCGCGGATGCTCTTGACGGCGCCGTCCCACCACAGTCCGGGGTCCTGTTCACTCCACAACGGCCGGGGGGTTTCAAAGGGGTATTCCGAGGCGGCAGTCTCGACGACCTCGCCGCACTCGTCCACCAGCAGGGCCTTGGTCGCGGTCGTGGATACATCGATGCCGAGAAAATAGGTTTTGGACATTCCATGCTCCTGAAGGATACAGCGCAGGCGCCGGCCGGAGCCTGCGCTGGGGAATCAATGGCGATCGTTGGGCAACGACCTGCGATAGGAAAGGGCTCAGCGGGCTCCCAACAGGACGTCGATGGTCAGCTGGTCGAGGTATTCGTATTTCAGGCCACGCGCTGCCAGGGCGTCTGCATCGAAGCTGGCGGCTTTCAGCTGGGCAGCTTTTTCCTGGCTGTATTTACCGGGCGCCAGGTCCGGGTCGACGGCCTTCAGTTCTTTGACCATGGCCTGGATTTCAGCATCCTGGTTCCACTGGCAGGCTTTCTCTTTGAGGATCAGGTAATTGCGCATGCAGCCGCGGGCGAAGTCTTTGACGCCCTCGATGTCCTCGGTGCGGAAGGCGTGGGCGTCGAAATGGCGGCTGCCCTGGTAGCCTACGTCTTCCAGGAACTTGACCAGGAAGAAGCTCTGTTTCAGGTTTTGCATCCCGAAGCGGAAATCCTGATCGTAGCGGGCGTAATTCTGGTCGTTCAGGTCGATGTGGAACAGCTTGCCGGCTTCCCAGGCCTGGGCGACGGCGTGCAGGAAGTTCAGGCCGGCCATGTGCTCGTGGGCCATTTCGGGATTGACGCCTACCATCTCGGGGTGGTCCAGGGTTTCGATGAAGCTCAGATAGGCGGCCGTGGTGGGGAAATACAGGTCACCGCGCGGTTCGTTGGGTTTGGCCTCCAGGGCATATTTCAGGTCATACCCGTTGTCCAGGGCGTATTCGCACAGGAAGTTCATGGCTTCCCGGAAGCGGTGGATGGCGTCCAAGGGGTCCTTGGTGGCGTCTGACTCGGTGCCTTCCCGTCCGCCCCAGAAGACGTACACTTTGGCGCCCAGCTCTGCCCCCAGGTCGATGGCCCGCATGGTCTTCTGCAAGGCAAAAGCGCGCACCTTGGGATCGTTGGAGGTGAAAGCGCCGTCCTTGAAGACCGGGTGGCTGAACAGGTTGGTGGTGGCCATGGGAACGGCCAGGCCGGTATCGGACAGGGCTTTCTTGAAGTCCTTGAGGATGGCCTGGCGCTGGGAATCGCTGGCGTTGAAGGGGATCAGATCGTTATCGTGAAAATTGACGCCATAGGCGCCCACCTCGGCTAAAAGATGGACCAGCTCATGGGGGGGCGGCGCTGTGCGCACCGGATCACCAAACGGATCACGCCCGATACTGCCAACGGTCCACAGTCCAAAAGTGAATTTGTCTTCAGGTCTCGGTTGGTATTGGTCAGTCATTCTAGTTTCCTCCGTCCGTCTAGCATTGATTGAGATATCTGAAATCCGCCGAAGCGGTTAGTAGGGCGATTTACTGTTTCCCCTTCTTGAAGGACACGTCCACATAGACGGCCAGCACCAGCACCAGGCCTTTGACCAGGTATTGCCAGGCCGGCGGGACGTTCATCATCTGCAACCCGGTGGTGATGCTGGACATGATCAGGGCGCCGATCAAGGCGCCGAACACGGTGCCCGTACCGCCCAGGGTGGACGTGCCGCCCAGGATGGCGCTGGCGATGGCGTCCAACTCGTAGCCTTCACCGGCGGCAATCGTGCCGTAGCCTACGTACGAGGCCAGCACCACGCCGGCTACGCCGACCAGCAGGCCCATCAGGGTGTAGACCATGAAGAGGGTGTGCTTGATGTTAATGCCCGACAATCGCGCCGCTTCCCGGTTGCCCCCGATGGCGTAGGTATAGCGGCCGAAACGAGTGTTGTTGGAGATATAGGTCATGACCACGGCGGCGATGGCCAGCAGCGCCACGGGAACCTGTACGCCGTTGTACCCGTTGACGATGTAGACGTAGATCATCACCAGGATGGAGAAGAACACCGTGGTCATCAGGTCGATGTACAGGTTAGAGACCTCGGCCCCATACTGGCGTTTGCGCCGGCGGCTGCTGAACATGTTGAAGAACAGGAACAGGACGACCGCCGCCGCCAGAATCCACCCCACCAGGTCCGGCAGGTAACCCTGGGCGATAAAAGAAAACCCGGGTTGGTTGGCGGGGATGGTCTTGCCTTCCGTGCGCCACAGGATCAGGCCGCGTGCCACGAACATGCCCCCCAGGGTGACGATAAAGGGTGGGATGCGCAAGAAGGCGATGAGATAGCCCTGGGTCGCGCCGAACACCGTCCCGACGGCCAGGCCGATCACCGTAGAGATGGCCGCTGCCAGAATCGGCTGGTCCGGCAGGAGGGTGTTCCACACTCGGGCCTGAAAGAAGGCTACCATGACCGATACGAAGCCGGCGGCTTTGCCTACGGAGAGATCGATACCGCCGGTGACGATAACCAGCACCATGCCAATCGCCAGGAAGGACGTGACCGTCATCTGGCGAAAGAGGTTGGAGAAGTTTTGTGAGGATAGATATGCTCCGTTGGTGAGAAAAGCAAATAAGATCCAGATGACGATCAACGCCAGGATAATCGTGTAGGTCTGTAAATTCTGGCGAAAGCGTTTCAATACCTCGCCTGCGATGCCTGTTTCGACTGCCGGCGCCTTGGTTTCGGAAGTTACACCCATTCTGTCCTCCTCGATACACCCAACACCCCGGCTGCCGTTAAGCGACGCCGGTAGCCAGCTTCATAATGTTTTCTTGGGTGGCCTCGTTGTGCTCCAGAATCCGGCTGGAACGGCCTTCGAACATGACGATAATGCGGTCGCTCATGCCCAGGACTTCTTCCAGGTCGCTGGAAATCATGATGATGGAAACCCCGTTCTCGGCCAGGTCGTTCATCAATTTGTAGATCTCATACTTGGCGCCAACGTCGATTCCCCGGGTCGGGTCATCCATGATCAGCAGTTTGGGGATCGATAACAACCACTTAGCGATAACCACTTTTTGCTGATTCCCGCCGGAGAGGGCGTCGCATTCGATTTGCATGTTGGGGGCTTTGATGGCCAGGTTCCTGGCTTGTTGGTTGGCGGCTACCAGCTCTGCGTCGCCGTTGATGCGAAAGAAGCTGGAAAAGCGATCCAGGTTTGGCAGGGAGATATTCTTGAGGATCGATTGGATCAGCACCAGCCCCTGGCCTTTGCGGTCTTCCGGTACCAGGTTGATGCCGTGGGCCATGGCCGTGCGGGCGCTGCCGATCTTCAACTCGCGTCCTTCCAGCTTGATCTTGCCCGAGGTGACCTGCCCGTATTCGCCGAAGATGGTGGTGACCAGCTCGGTCCGGCCGGAGCCCATCAAACCGGCGATCCCCAGGATTTCACCCTTGCGGACGTTGAAACTGACCCCGTTGACCACCTTGTGCCCCGGCTCGTTCGGGTCGTCGGCGTACAGGTCGTCGACCTCGAAGATGACCTCGCCGGGTTTGCGCGCCCCTTTGGGAAAACGTTCTTTGATCTCGCGGCCGACCATGAAGCGCACCAGCTGTTCCTGGTTGAGCTCCTGGATGGGTTTGGTGACGATGGTCTTCCCATCGCGCAGCACGGTGACCGAGTCGGTGATGCGGAAGAATTCGTTGAGCTTGTGGGTGATGTAGATACAGGTAACCCCATGGCTTTTCAACGTTTGCAGGATTTCCATCAACTTTCCGATCTCGGTTTCGGTCAGGGCGCTGGTCGGCTCGTCCAGAATCAGCACCCTGGCGTTTTCGGATAGGGCTTTGGCGATTTCCACCATCTGCATCTTGCCCACGCCCAGGTTTTTGACCTTGGCCTGGGGATCCACGTCCAACTTATATTTTTTGAGCAGATCACGGGTATCTGCGTACAACTGGTTCCAGTTGATCGAGCCCTTTTCGCTGGGCTCTTTTCCCAGGAAGATGTTCTCTCCCACGGTCATGTTGGGAACCAGGGTCAGTTCCTGATAGACGATGGCAATGCCGTCTACAATGGCCTGTCGAATGGAACTGTTGGCCAGGCGGAGCTCTTTGTCCTCGTAATGGATCTCTCCCGTGTACGTACCGTAGGGATATACACCGGAAAGAATTTTCATCAGCGTAGATTTACCGGCCCCGTTTTCCCCGCAGATCCCGTGAATTTCTCCCCGGCGGATTTGGAGAGACACGTTGCTCAGCGCAGTAACCCCGGG
>JAAZNB010000404.1 GCA_012798515.1 Chloroflexota bacterium | reverse complement strand
AAGGCTCTACCGGCGGTGTCTCTACCCAGGGGCAGAACTTTAGCGCAGGGATGTTGTTCTCGAGCATGCCTGAGCATCCCATCCAGGTGCAGGTGATGCGGATCTATTACACAGCCCAGGGCCCCTGGGAAGTGCAGTGGCGCCCGCCGGCGGCTCCCCAGGGGGTAACCTTGCAGCCCAGTGCCACGGTGCAGCTTGCGCCCTCGCCAACGCCGACCCTCACGCCGGTCGTAACGGACCCGCTGGCGCTTCAGGTGGAAGCCCTGGCCCGTAAATTCGATGCCCCCCTGCAGCAGGGGCCAGGCTGGGTGCACATCGTCACCGAGACGGAGACGAATCCCCGGCCCGGTCAGGAATTCCCACCCCCGTATCTTCAAAGCGAGCATTGGTATGAACTCGACGCGGATGGCTACGTCACCCGTTCGGTATGGACCGACCGGGACCAGGACGGCCAGGTGATCCAGCAGTCGGCCACAGTGGGGAACTACTCGGTCAATTTCACCTTCGCCGAGACGCGTTCCAACGAAACCCCACCTTACCGTCTCTCTACCAACACCTGGGGCGGCGTGCTGAACAGAGCTGAGCAGGCTCAAGGCCAGGTCACCCACGAGGAAACCACCTGTGAAAACGGGCGTCGCTGCCTGATCATTACCGTCCAGGACAGGTTTGCCGCCCCCGTACAGAACCCTGGGGAAGACCAGCCGTTCTATGGCGGTGGGCAGCGGGGCTGGATCGACCTGGACAGCGGCGAGCAGTATCAGAGCCAGAATTTTTGGGTGCTGGAAGGCGGCGTCGAGCAGATCAATTCCACGCAACGAACGCTGCTGGTCGAGCGGCAGGACCAGGCGCCGGCGGACGTGCTGGACGTGCTGTCTCGGGTGGTAATCCCTTGAAGCGGTGTGAATGATGCCTCCGGTCTGTACGGTGGGCCAGAGATCAGAATTAAAAAAGGGCTGCGGTCGCAGCCCTTTTAATCCCGGTATGATTGGCCGGTTTAATCGCCGAACTGGGTGCCCACGGCCCGGGCGCTGAGGATCCAGGAGTGGTCGAGAGGCACCGGTTTTTCTTTGCCCACCACCTGCTCCAGGTCGACCGGCTCGACTTTGCTGCCGTGTTTGGCGATCATGATCCCGAAACAGTTCGAGTTCACCAGGGAGACGCAGGCCGTGCCGAATTCGGTAGCCAGCATGCGGTCCCCGGCCGACGGGGCGCCGCCGCGCAGCAGGTAGCCCAGGATGGTGATGCGGGTCTCCAGCCCGGTATATTTTTCCAGGCGGTTGGCCAGCAGCAGGGTCGAATCGGTGAAGCGCATCTCCAGGCGTTCCAGGCGCTCGGCGACCTGTTCCTGTTCTTCACCGCTGTGTTTCATCTCGTTGATGTCCTTCAGGTATTGGATGAACTCTACCTGTTCCTGGGAGATGATGCGCTCGGCCACGGCCACGATGCTGAACTGTTTCCCGGCTTCCTTGCGTTTCTGGATTGCCAGGGCGATTTTCTGCGGGTCGTAGGGGATCTCGGGGATAACGATCACGTCCGCCCCGCCGGTTACCCCTGCGGCCAGGGTCAGCCAGCCGGCGTTGCGCCCCATCATTTCCACAACCAGAATACGGTGGTGGCTGTGCGCTGTGCTGTGCAGGCGGTCGATGGACTGGGCGGCAATCTCGAAAGCCGTGCTGAACCCGATGGTCATGTCGGTCATGGGGACGTCGTTATCGATCGACTTGGGAATGGTGATCACGTTGAGCCCGTGCTGCGTCAGTCGGTAACCGGCTTCCTGGGTCTCGATGCCGCCGATGCAGATTAGCGCATCCAGGCCCAACTCCTGGTAGGTCTGGATGGAGCGATCCACCAGGTCGGTCTGGTTATCCTCGTAGATCCGGTCCTGGGGAATGTCCCGGCTGGTGCCCAGGATCGTGCCTCCGATGGTCAGGATCCCCGAGAGGGTCGAAGCCTTGATGGGCATATTGTGGTTGTGGATCAATCCGTGGAAGCCGTCCAGGAAGCCCACCAATTCCATGCCATAGACCCCGATTGCCGTTTTGCCAATTGCCCGAATCGCAGCATTCAGACCTGGACTATCGCTTCCGGCAGTGAGAATGCCGATTTTCTTTGCCATGTCAGGCTTGTCTACTCCCTTTTCCGCATAAAGTTAAACGTAACTACTCAGTAGATACAATGAACCAGAGAAAACCTCGTCCATTGTCAGTATACCACGAGGGAGGGGGATTT
>JAAZNB010000403.1 GCA_012798515.1 Chloroflexota bacterium | reverse complement strand
TTTGCCATAATAATGTCTCTCCTAGCGAGCTACTCGTACTAACGCCGGGCGCACAACCCGGTCGCCAAGCATGTATCCTTGTTGAAGTACTTCGATGATCTGCCCACTGCTGTGTTCGGGGCTGTCTTCTTGCGTGATCGCTTCGTGAAGGGTTGGGTCGAATATTTGCTGATCGGCCTGGATGCGAGTAACCCCTTCGGATTCGAGGATGTTCTGTAATTTCCGATAAATCAGCTCGATTCCTTCGGCCCAGGCGGCGCCTTCACCCTGGGTAGGGCGGGTTTTCAAGGCGCGTTCCATGTCATCGATAATAGCCAGGTATTTTTTGATGACCTCGCTGGTAATGTTGTTCAGCGTTTGGGTCTGGTCACGTTCCACCCGCTTCTTGTAATTGATAAAATCGGCTCTTTCTCGCTGCCAGCCATCGAAATACTCGCTGGATTTGGCGCGAGCCTGCTCGAGCTCCGTGTGCAATTCTGCCAACTCAACATCTGGTGCGGTTGTGGTTGCGTCATCGTTGGCAGCAACGGTTTGTTCGTTGGGGTTGGTTTCTTGAGTTGGATTATCCATCGATATGGCTTGCTCTTCCTTTCCACCCGTGTCCTGCTTGGTATTCGTTTCGGTTTCCGGTTTTTGTCGTTTTGCCATGGCTATCTACCTCATCAGGTTGCAAGTTACTCACCAAGTGATTCAACGACCAGGTCACTTAACAAACCGGCCATAAATCGCACCGTCGAGATGGCACGCCCGTAAGGCATGCGCATGGGGCCCAACACACCCAGGGTCCCGGTCACCAGGCCGGGAGCGCCGTAGCGGGCCAGGACGATGGAACATTGTTTGAGCTCGTCCCATGTACCTTCTCCACCGATGATGACCTGGACGCCGCCGACGGAACCGGTCAAGATGGTCCGTTCGAGCAGGTCTTGCAACATGGGGCGTTCTTCTAATAAGCGTAGGGCGCGGCGAGCGTCGGCAGAGCCGGCAAACTCGGGTTCGGCCAGAACGTTGGTAAACCCGTCGATGTAAACCTCGCCGGCGGCCGCGGAATGAATCTGGTCCATGGTCTGGAGGATAAAAGCAGTGATGTCCAGCTCCAGATCTTGCAGCTGGCTGCGCATAGCACGCACTTCGACGGCGTCTTTGCTCTGCAGGAGCCGTGTCAGGCGGTCGGCAGTGATGGAAAGCTTTTCCTGGGGCACCCGCTCGCTCAAAGTCAACAGGCGTTGGTGGACTTCGCCGCCGGCGATAACCAGCACCATTAAAATCTGCCGGCCGCGGGTGGCGATCAACTCCAGGTGTTTCAGGCGCACCTGTTCGGCATGGGGAGCCGTCACCAGGGAAGCGCCGCGCGATTGGTGGGCCAGGACGGACGCCGCCAGGCGCATCCACTCTTCTACGTCTGAACGCGACTGGTAGAACTGGTGGTTGATCATGCGCCGGGTGGTGTCGGGCAGCTCCGATTCGTTCAGGAGCTGGCTGACGAAATAGCGATAACCGCTCTCTGTCGGTTCACGTCCCGCAGAAGTGTGCGGCTGGCGCAGGTATCCCAGCTCGGTCAGCTCGGCCAGCTCGTTACGCACGGTGGCGGAGCTGATATCCAGGTTGTAGCGATGCACCAGCGCCTGAGATCCCACCGGTGAAGCGCTGCGGATGTATTCGTGAATCGTTAAAGTAAGGAGAACTTTTTGGCGGTCTGTAAGGTGGTCCATAATTTCTCCAAATTTAGCACTCTCGGGTCGAGAGTGCTAAAAACACGATATTCATGATACCATGGCTCCAACAGCGAGTCAAGCAGGCTGGTTTTTTCTGATAAAAGTCTTATATAAGGCAGGGCTGCTTAAAATCAGCCTTTCTACCCCACCACTATCTGTCTCTCTGAAAATAGGGCCCGTTCCCTGGCTCTACCCATAATGGTGATAAAACCCACCCCAAAGTCAAAGACCTGGAATCACCCCCAGAAATTAAAGGTGAACTCATGCAGCCGGGTAATCTGCCCCCACCACGTAAAAGCCAACTGACACATAAGTGGCGTCTTGTGCGAACAGGTTGGCGCGTTGTGCTAATGTTCGCCGTCTCCTTTTCTACTATACTAATTCCATGATTATGATCGAATTACTGGAGAACGCGATAGCTCGCGAGTAAGGTACGTTATGGATCGCATCAAAATTCCATACAACGCAATCTCAAACATTGAAACCTTCGGGATTTCACGTGTGGCCGTTTTGCAGCAGGCGCACCTGCCCCTCAACCTGTTACAGGCGCAGCGACCGGCCCTCACCACCGGCCAGTGGTTTGCCTTGTGGCATGCGCTGGGGGCGCTCAGCGATGATCCGGCGTTAGGGCTGCGAATCGGCAGCGACGCGCCTGTCGACCGCTACGATCCGGTCTATATCGCCGGGTTATGCGCTCGTTCATTTCGAGAAGCATTAAACAATGTGGCGCGTTACAAACAACAGTTCTGCTCGGAAGAATTGCGCATGGTCGAACGAGATGGGCTGTGGCACATCGATGTGATCTGGTCGGCTTCGCAGGAGCCGACGCCATCCCTGTTGATCGATGGCATGTTTGCCTCCTACATCGCCTTGGGGCAGCGCGGAAGCGGGCACGCCGTATACCCGGAACGCGTTCGCTTTGCCCGCAAGGCCGATCATCGCAAGCTGTACGAGACGTACTTTCACTGTCCGGTTGATTTTGGCGCCGACAGCAACGAAATCATCTTCAGCCGTCCGTCGATGGAGACGTCATTTCGTACTTTCAACCCCGATATGTTGGCGCTACTCGTCCCGCAGCTCGAGTCGCAACTGAACGCGGATCGTTCGCAACCTACCTTGAGCCACCAGGTAACAGCGTTGTTGCAAACCCGGCTGCCAAATCAACCGGCCCGCATGCAGGATATTGCCCAGGAGCTGAATATCAGCCCACGCACGTTACAGCGGCAACTGGCCCAAGAAGGTACGGGGTTTCAGCAGCTGCTCGATGCGGCCCGGCATGAATTGGCGCAAAGCTATCTGCGTGCCTCTTCCCTGGATTTGAACGAGATCGCCTATCTGCTCGGCTACGAGGAAGCCAATTCTTTCCATCGCGCCTTCCACCAATGGGAAGGCATGTCGCCGGGGCAGTGGCGTACAACGTATCAGCATCGTGCTGAACGGGCTTCCGCCCATTCGTAAGTAATCCATCCAGAATAACTGTTTGAGTGCAATGCTCCGGCGTCATGCATAAAAATGAACGCTTCGCTTTGCTATGGAAAAAAAGGAGAAAATTATGCGTAATGAATTGGTACTTGTCACCGGTGGATCAGGCTTTGTCGGAGTCCACTGCATCTTGCAATTGTTGGACGCTGGTTATCGCGTGCGCACCACGGTGCGTTCCCTCCAGCGTGAAGCGGAGGTACGTGCGATGTTGAAGGTTGGCGGCGTCGCAGCGGGCGACCGGCTCACATTTGTCGCCGCCGATCTGCTGTCTGATGCCGGCTGGGCAGAAGCCGTCGCGGGGTGCGACTTTGTTCTTCACGTCGCATCTCCCTTTCCGGCGAGCGCGCCCAAACAAGAGGACGAACTGATCCGTCCGGCGCGAGAAGGCGCGCTGCGTGTGTTACGGGCCGCGCGGGAAGCAGGCGTCAAACGGGTCGTGCTCACTTCGTCCTTCGTCGCCATCGGTTACGGTAAAGCCCCGACGGATCGCCCCTTTTCCGAGCAGGACTGGACCGACCTGAACGGCCGCGACGTTACCGCGTATGGTAAATCCAAGACCCTGGCCGAGCGCGCCGCATGGGAATTCATGGCGCGTGAAGGCGGTGATTTAACCCTCTCGGTCATCAACCCCGTGGGAATATTTGGGCCGGCGCTTGGGCCGGATATTTCCACGTCGCTCCAAATTATTCAACGCATCATGAACGGCGGTTTGCCGGCTGTTCCGCGCTTAGTCTATGGCTGCGTCGATGTGCGCGACGTCGCAGACTTGCATATACGGGCCATGACGCATCCGGCGGCCAATGGCGAGCGCTTTCTCGCCGTAGCCGATGGGCAGCTATCCTTTTTAGAGATATCCCAATTATTGAAAGCACACATGGGTAAGGCTGGCGAAAAAGCGCCTACGCGGGTTTTCCCCGATTGGGTGTTGCGATTGGGCGCACCGTTCGACCCTTCTGTTGCCCAGGTTGTCCACGAACTCGGGAAAATCAGGGTGGCTACCAACGAAAAAGCCAAACGCTTGCTGGATTGGCGCCCCCGAGCCAATGAGGAAGCCATCCTCGCCTCGGCTCGAAGTCTGGTGCAATTGGGATTGGTTTAGTCACAGGGCGGTGGGCTCGCTTTTGAGCCCACCGCCCTGTACATGTTTTCACCCATCTTGAAATCTACCAGGGCAAAAGTATGGTTGAAATCATCTGCGGCAATCTCTACCACCGGGCGCTTTCGAGGTATCACCGTTTCGGTTTTTCCAGGCTTTACCTTATGAAATTCAATCAGTCGGGTTACGAAAATTGGGCATGTTTGACAATGCAATCAACGTCAATGATTGGTGGATTCCACCGGCGAATCATCTGGAACAATGAGCCGGTGAATTTGAGCCAGAATCAAGCCGCCATCCATATTGGCGTGAACGCTCGTCGTATTAACGGAATCGTCCTGGGAAAATGCGGCATTACCGCACATACAGCCTTGCGTCTGGCCCGGTTCTTCCATAACTCTCCTCAGTTCTGGCCCGGGCTTCAGGCGCAGTAAGATTTGGATGTCGCCGAAGACGAACCCGGATCCCGTCTGGATCGCGAAGCCCGTCCGCTCGAACGGGTTTCATAGTTTAGTTGGGTTCCGTCCGGGGTTTATTTGACCGGCTCCCTTTTTACCGCTACAATAAGATGGATGATGGATAAGTTTTGTGCAGGTTTCTACCGTACGGATCATGACCCGCCTGTTTTACCCGTTTCGTTCGAACGCCTTTTCCGATTGAGCTTGCCCGTGGTATAGGTACGGGCTTGAATGTTCTCCGATTAAAACAGGTAGAACTGTAGATCGTAGAGTTAACAGGACTGTGAAATGCCCTCCTTCACCACCTACCCATGGGGGGTACCAGATGCCCGACAGAGGCTCGCCTATCGATGGGGAAGATGAACTTCCCGCTGGATACGGTATGCCCTGGTGGGTATGGTTTGATGGAGGGTAAGGAGCCATGCGATGACCCCTTATCCTTTTTCTTCGAAACGTGCCCCGGTATATCGTGACGTACCGGATGAACAATGGAATAACTGGCGCTGGCAGCTTACCCACCGCTTGAATTCGGTGGACGACTTTGCCCAGGTGATCCAGCTGACCGAGAGCGAGCGCCAGGCGCTGCAGGCCAGCGACCTTTTCAGGGTAGATATCACCCCTTATTTTGTATCCCTGATCGACCCGGACGATCCGGACGACCCGGTGCGTAAGCAGGTGATCCCCACCGCGGACGAGATCCAGCCTTTTACCGGTATGATGGAAGACTCACTGGCGGAAGATCGCCATTCACCGGTGCCCGGCCTGGTGCATCGTTATCCGGACCGGGTGCTCATGTTGGTGACCACGCAATGTGCTTCGTACTGTCGCTACTGCACGCGCTCGCGCATCGTGGGTGACCCGACGGCGACATTTTCTCGCGCTGAGTTCGAGATGCAGCTGGATTACCTGCGGCACACGCCCCAGGTGCGCGACGTGCTGCTCTCCGGCGGCGACCCGCTGACCCTGGCGCCCAAGCTGCTGGATGAGCTGCTGCGGCGGCTGCGGGAGATCCCTCACATCGAGATCATCCGCATTGGCAGCCGCGTCCCGGTCTTTTTACCCATGCGGGTGACGGACGAATTGTGCGACACCCTGCAGAAATATCATCCCCTGTGGATGAACATCCACGTGAACCATCCCAACGAGATCACGGCCGAGCTGGCCCAGGCGTGTGATCGCCTCACGCGGGCCGGGATTCCGCTGGGCAATCAATCCGTGTTGCTGGCCGGGGTCAATGACTGCGTGAACGTCCAGCGCCAGCTGGTACACGACCTGGTGCGCATCCGCGTGCGTCCCTATTATCTGTACCAATGCGACCTGGTGGCCGGCGCCGGCCACTTCCGCACCCCGGTGGCCAAAGGGGTCGAGATCATCGAAGGGCTGCGCGGGCACACTTCCGGTTACGCTGTGCCGACCTACGTGGTCGACGCACCCGGGGGCGGTGGCAAGATCCCGGTGATGCCCAATTACCTGATCAGCATGTCCGATCATAAGATCGCCCTGCGTAACTACGAAGGTTACGTGACCGCCTACGAGGAGCCGGTGGTGTACCAGCCGCACGACGCGCAGCATTGCAAATACTGCCAGTCCAAGCAGGCGGAGCCCGGCCAGAGCGGCGTGTTGGGCCTGCTGGAAGGCGAACAGATGTTTATCAAACCGGAAGGATTTGACGAGCTGCACAATCGCGGCGGGGGGATGCACCGCCTGCGCGAGAATGCCGAAAAATGGAACCCCCTGGGGATCGGTCCGGGTACAAAGAAAAAGGCAGGACCTTCTCCGGAATAAAAACACATTCCCGTCTTGATTCAAGACAGAACGAGGTCAAAGATGCATTATCGCAGGTTAGGACGTTCGGGGCTCAAAGTGAGCGAAGTATCGTTGGGCTCCTGGGTCACCTTTGGCGGCCAGGTTGATGAAAACATGGCGACCAACCTGGTCCACGCTGCCTATGAGCAAGGGATCAATTTCTTCGACTGCGCCGACACCTACGCCAACGGCGAAGCCGAGCTGATCCTGGGGAAAGCGATCCAGGACCTGCCGCGCGTGGGGCTGGTGGTCTCCAGCAAGGTCTTCTTCCCCACCATGCCGGGTCCCAACGGGCGCGGCCTGTCGCGCAAACACATGACTGAATCGCTGCACGCTTCGCTCAAACGCCTGGGCACCGACTACCTGGACCTGTACTACTGTCACCGTTACGACCCGGACACGCCGGTGGAAGAGATCGTGCAGACCATGGACATCTTCGTGCGCCAGGGCAAGATTCTGTACTGGGGCACCTCCGAGTGGGGTACGTCGCAGATTGTGCAGGCCTACGGCTTTGCCCGCCAGTACGGCCTGATCCCACCCACCATGGAACAGCCGCAGTACAACCTGTTCCATCGCAAACGCCTGGAGAACGAGCTGGCCCCACTGGCCAAGGAATTCGGCCTGGGCCTGACCGTCTTCAGCGCCTTGTATTATGGCATCCTGTCAGGTAAGTACAACGACGGCGTCCCCGAGGGCAGCCGGGCGACCTTGCCGGAAATGAGCTGGATCCGCGACCTGATGACGCCCCGCCGCATCCAGAAGGTGCGTGACCTGACCGCCATGGCGCGGGAATTCGACATGACCACTGCCCAGCTGGCCATTGCCTGGGTGCTGCACCGCAAGGACGTCAGCAGCGTGATCAGCGGCGCCACCAGCATGGAGCAATTGGACGAGAACCTGTGCGCCGCCGAAGCCTTGAGCCGCTTGGGCGACGATGAGTTCGATCGCATCGAAAAGATCATGGGGGAAGAGGACAACCGCGATTAACCGCTTTGTGTCCTGTAAAAAACTGGCCAAACTCGGGTGAGGTTATGCCCCGACCTTAAGAAAGCCATGAACCCAGAGACCTTGCCCTGTCAGGCAAGGTCTCTGTTGGTATAATTCTGCTTGATGAACAAACAACAACGCACCGTTTTCGGCCTCATCGCCCTGGTAGGGGCGGCCATCTTTACGCTCTTCATTTTCCCCAACATGACCGGGGCGCGGGATGCCAATATGCTGGCCATTTTCGAGGTGGACGAATTTGCCCAGTACCCCAACGTGATCCGCATGCTGACGCCCGGGGACACGCCCTACCTGACCCTGCGCAATTTCCTCATCTACCTGCATTACTTCTACGGCTATCCCTTCTATTTCTTCTCGGCCCTGGCCATCCTGCCGGTCAAGCTCCTCCTGGGCAGCGGCTGGGAACAGCATACCGTGGCCATCGTTACGGTGCTGCGCCAGATGATCAACGTCTTCCCCATGCTGCTGGCGGCCGGCCTGCTGGTCTACATCCAGACCGGTTTCCGTTCGGTGTGGCGTTCGTTGGGCCTGTTCGTGCTGCTGATGAGTGTACCGGTCGTGACGGTCAACAACCAGTGGTGGCATCCTGACAGCCTGGTGTTTATCTTCATTGCCCTGACGTTTTTCTTCCTCGACCGGGACAACCTGCGGTTTGGACGCAACTTCCTGCTGGCGGCAGTGGCCTGTGGCCTGGCCACCGGCACTAAACACCTGGGGTTGTTCTTTGGCCTGGCCATCCCGGTCTACCTGGTGTGGGGCGTGGTGGGTAAGCACATTACCTGGAAACGGGGCCTGGGCATGGCGGCCGCTTTTGTGGGCGTGATGGTGGCGGCGGTGATCGCCTCGAACCCCCTGTTGCTGCTGCCCATGGAGCGGGCCGAGATCATCGCCACGCAGAAATGGCAGTTCGAGCAGACCTCGGTGGGTATCATCCTGGCCAACAAGAATCCCTATTTCCAGTGGGGTGTGTATCCAGAGGACTTCCGCGTCCATTACGGGGAACTGTTCTTCGTCGGGCTGGCCCTGGCTGCGCTGGTCATCGGGATGATCCGGCCCCAGAAACGTGTGCTGCACGTGATGATCCTGGCCTGGGCCATCCCCTTTGTGTATACGGTGACCAACATGGGCACGCAGCGCACGCATTACCTGCTGCCGGTGATGCTGCCCATCTTTTCTACCCTGGTCAACTGGTTCCCCGAGCGACCCCAGCCGGGGCGGACGGGCTGGCGCGCCTGGTTGTGGCGCTGGGCGCCGTGGCTGGCCGGAGCGCTGATCCTGGTCCAGTTTGCCATTTTCCTGCGCACCGACGCCCGTGTTTACACTTCGCAACTGACCCGCGAACAGGATTCCCCCAGCATCGTCTTTTATGACAAACTGGAAGAAGCAGTGTTCACGCCCCTCAAGGAGCGTAAGCTGGTGATCTACCGTGACTGGCATATCTACGTGCCGGAAGCCACCGCCGGGCGGGTGGAGATGAACTGGGATTTCCCCAATTACGCTTACATCGATGACCTGAACCCGGACCTGATCTTGCTGGAGCGGGAGAATCTGCTGTTGTTCTCCAAGCCGGAAACGGTGCAAGAGGCCGTCGACCCGGGCGACATGCAGCTGATCCACGAATTCTACGCCGATGCCCAGGCAGACCGGCTGCCCGGCTATCACCTGCTGCTCAGCGATTCGTTCGGCTCGGTGTTCGTCAAAGACGCACTCTACCAGCAGTATTTCGCCGGCCAATAACCTGGAAGGTGTTGAACGCTCCTCGCCCCGGCGCCCCGGCTGGCTCGCGCCTGAAGCGAAAGACAACTTTCCCGTTCCTGAGCGGATCTCGGGGTATGCCCGAGACGGTGCCGGAAAGCCGGCATGCTTGGCCAGCCGTGTTCGGTCGGGCGTACCCCTATCGGGGCACTTTACCCCATTCGGGGCATAATGGAAGGCCGACCTGCTAATAGAGGTGGGATTTCACGTTCCCGCGCGGATTACCGAGGTATGCCTGAGACGGTGCGGGTAAGCCGGCACCCCTTGCCAGCCGTGTTCGGTCGGGCAT